>DATBCP010000218.1:0-6153 GCA_036270435.1 Rhizomicrobium sp.
CGTGTCGCGGACATCGGCGTGATTGCCCATTTCCTCTTTCTTGATGCCGCGCTTCATCATTTCGGCGGCGTCGCCTTCCGGATCGCCCCGGTAATAGCTGAGGATGGCATGCACGCGCACGCCGGTGCCCGCCCATTCCGCGTTCAGCTTGGCAGCAACGGCCTTCTCGCCATCCTGGTCCGAGCCGTGATCGCCGATGAGGACGATGTTCTTGAAACCATGCAGTTTCAGGCTGCGGGCGACGCCTTCCAACACGCCGGCATAGACATCGTCCGGCACGCCAATGGTGCCGGGATAGCGCAGATGCCCCTGGGGCGGATCGTATTTGCCTTCGGGCGTATAGACGATCACCGAGGCGACCAGCGCATTACCCAACCGGTGTGCGATGGTCTGGGCGTTGGCCAGGGCGCGGAAATTATGCTTGCCGATCGCCATGCCGGGACCGTTCTGCTCGGTGCCGCCAGAAGGCACGATGACGGTGGTCTTTCCGGCTGCGATGGCGTCGCGGATTTCATAGGACGTCATTCTTTCCATGAGCAGGTTGCTTGCGGGCTGCGCGAAGGCCGCGCCACCGAAGCAAAGAACCGCGATCATCAGAAAATACCGGTACATCAAGCCCCTCCCAGATACCTTCTTTGGCCGACGACAAAAGCGTAGCACCGTTTTTATCGCCAAATATGTCGTCCTTGGCACATCGAGCGGCTTTCGGCCGTTCTTCATACGGATCAGAACGATGTCAGCGGATGCGGTGGACTTTATACATGTAATTCTCGCCCAAAATCGTCATCACATAGATGTGCATCGTGTCCGGCTTGATCGTGACCCGCATCTCGGCGGGTTCCCTGTGCCAGCGGGCGCGATGATAAATCTCGTCTTCGGGCGATTGTTCCCATACCTCACCATCGATCAGGGTGATGGTGAAAGCGCCGTCCTTGTTCAGAACAAAGGACTGCATCGGCATGTCACGGACGACGGGCGTGGGGTCACTGAACAAGCCGCCCAATATGCCGACGCGGCGCGGCATCGGCGGCGGCTTCAACGGTGCGGCCTCTGTTGGCGCGGCCGGCGTCACGGGCAGGGGCGCTGGCGCGACAGCAAATTGCTGCGACACCGGCCTGGCCGCTGCTTGTGGCGCCGACAGGCCCAGTTGTGCGCGCATCGGCGCCGCGGCGCCATAATAGCAGTCCAGCCAGGGACGATCTTCACTCACGCGCATGCAGTTCGCCGCCGCAGATACCACCTCAGCGCGCACCGCTTCGTCGAGCGGCTGTCCGCCGGAGGGTGGCGATGCCGCAAGTGCGATCTGCGCCGGAAGGGCGGAACCCAAGCCGAGCGCGGCGCGGACCGGCTGGGCGGCGCCATAATAACAGTCCAGCCATTGCCGAGAGTTGGCAACGACCCCGCAGCGAATGGCGCCCGACAGGGCATCGTCGCGAGGGCGCGCTTGGGCGGTTGCTGCCAGACTTAGAAATGCGGGGACCAAAAGCCACCAGATATGACGCATACACTTCCTTTATCGCGGCTACGCATCAGGCGCTCCGCAACACCTTGGATTCTTGGCCTGGATTGAAACAAAATCGCGGGTTGGGAGCAACCCGCGGCAAAGCTGCGGCAGATTAACAATGGCTGGACGTGCTAGGGCTGCTGTTTGCGCTCCCGCTTGGCGGTCTGTCTGGCGGAATCGAAGTTAATGGTTTTGGCGCGGTCGGCGCTCAGCTCCTTGGAACCCGGGGGGATCTCGTTGCTCTTCAGGATAAATGCCACGATATCGGCGTTGGCGCTCGGCCCCAGCGCACCGGGATGATCCAGCGGCATCGCCGTGCTGACATAGTCGAACAACGCATCCAGCGTCGAGCCGGACCAGTAGGGCATGAAGCGCCCCACCAGAGGCGGGATCTCAAAAGTGCCCGACAGGTCGGCGCCGTGGCAGCGCGAACAACTCTGCATATAAAGCGTATGGCCGCGCTCGGCCTGTGCGTCGGTATAGACGCCGTCCCATATCGAGATCCGTGCCTGGGCGGCGCCGATCCCCGCTGCCAAAGCCAATGCTGCAATGCCGGTCGCGAGAATCGTCTTCAGTCGCATGGCCATGTCCTCTTCAGACGGGGTTGGCGGGAAAGCGGGAATACAGGTCTTCCATCACGCGCACCGCGCGTTCGGCTTCGGCCCGGTCCGGCACTTCATTGCTGCTGCCATAGCCTTTCGGGAGAGCGCCGGGGATTCCGGTGTCGATCACCATGACGCCGTCGCTTTTGGACAGCGCCTCGATGTTGCGATAGGTCAGGCCATAGTTGACCTCCGGCTGGGGGATCAGCCACTCGGTCTGGCCGCGATGGGGCATCATCGCTGTATCTTTCCACCAGTCATGTGCCGCATAGCCGGGGCAGTTGATGATCACCTTTTCGGGCAGATGCGCCAGCTCACCGGGCGAATGGAAATCGCGCATCACCAGCTTGCCGCCGGCGGCATAGAAGCTGCTCATCAGCACATGGCCATATTCGCTGAAGTTGAAGAACATGCGGGTGGTGCGGACGGCATATTTGACCGGGAAGGGATGAAGGTCTTGTGTCAGCACCTGGCGCGTGGGGGTGATGTCGCCGATACGGTCGCCAAGTTCGTAATATTGGGGGATCGGCACGGGACTCGGCGGCGGGGCCGGCGTCGGCGCATCGAACGGCGTGTCCGAGAGGTAATAGTGATCGGCGAAGGCCACCGGATTGCCGGCCATGCCGACAAATTGACGAAGATTCTTCCAAGACATCCGGGTCATCCGTTCCCAGATATCACCGAGATTGGCTGACGCTTCCGAGGCCAGGGCCATGTGCGACGCCGGCGTCCAGCTGCCATTGGCGCGCACCGAGCGGGTGCGATGAAACACCTCACGGGTATAGATGGTGACCTGGGCGCCGGCCCGCTGCGCCATGATCGCCGAGGTGATCCCGATAATGCCGCAGCCGATCACTGCGATTTTCTTGGGCGCCCGCGACATGGCCTTCTGCACCTGCATGTCGGCAGAGCCCCAGGACAAGGACCAGCCGGCGCCGCTATGGCCGTAATTATGCACCACCGTCGCATCGCCGATCTGTTCGACGTCCAGGCGAGGCCCTTTGGTGCGGAAGGGCCGAATGCAGCATTTGATGTCGTAGATGCGGTCGACATGCGCGCGGATGGGCGCCAGGTTGAACGGGCGGTCCATCAGAGGGACGCGCCCACCCTGAGTTGTGATAGTCTGTGCTGCGGTGGTCCTGGCCGCTGTGGTCGCCATGCCGACAAGTCCGCCCAAGGCGAGCGAGTTCTTCAATAAATGCCGGCGGTCCATCCTGCCCAACCCGTTCTGGAGCACCGGTTTCGTATCACTTAGGCCATTGTCGCTCAATGGCGTCTCGCCTCTGTGGCCGGGAATTCCGCGCTTGGTGTGTGCGCGCCGCAGCAAAACGGAATGACAGGGTTGTCACGGCGATCTTTCCTCAACAAACTGCCGGCGCGGCGGGCAACTGGGAATGAGCGCGATGATGACGGCGAAACGAAAGAAGAGTCTCGGTTGGGCGGCGGCTGGGTTGTCGCTTCTGTTTTTGGGCGGACCGGCAAGTGTCGAAGCGCAAAGCCCACCCGCGGCCCAAGTGGATCTCCTGATCAAGAACGGCCATGTCGTGGATGGCACCGGGGGCCCCTGGTTCCAGGCCGATGTCGCCATTACCGGCGACAGGATCGTCTATGTCGGCCGCGCGCCCGTGAAGGCCATGCGTGTCATCGATGCGGGCGGCAAAGTGGTGTCGCCGGGGTTCATCGACATGCATTCCCATTCGGAATTCGGCCTTTCGCTGGATGGACGCGCGCTCAGCAAGATCACCCAGGGCATCACCACCGAAGTGATGGGCGAGCATCTGTCGGCGGGCCCGGTGCTGGGACCGGCGGTGGACGATCCGATGATGGTGACACCGCCGGTCAGGCGGAGCTGGACCACGCTCGGTGGCTTTTTCTCTTACCTGCAGAAGAAGGGCATCGGCCTGAATGTGGCCTCTTATGTCGGCGCCGGGCAGGTCCGCGCCTCGGTGATGGGCTATGAAAACCGCCAGCCCACATCGGCGGAAATGGACAAGATGAAACAATTGATCCGGCAGGGCATGGAGGAGGGCGCCTTCGGCCTGTCCAACGGCATGTCCTATGTGCCCAACATGTTCTTCAACACCGCCCAGCTGATCGAATTGTGCAAAGTCGCTGCCAGCTATGGCGGCATCTTCACCATCCATATCCGCAATGTTTCTCCCGGCGATCCGCGCGACAAAGGCTTGAAGGAGGCGATCGCAATCGCCAAGGGCGCCCACATTCCGGCGGAGATCTTTCATCTCGGCGCCAGTGCCGGCATGGATCCCGACGATTTCATCCGGGACGTCCAGCAGGCGCGTGCCGACGGCGTGGATATCACCGGCAATTCCTATCCTTACGAGACCGGCTGGACTTACCTGACCCAGTCGCTGCCGGCCTGGGCGCAGGAAGGCGATTCCGCAGCCATCGTGGCGCGGCTGCAAAAGCCCGACACACGCGCGCGCATCCTGGCGGAAATGAAAGACCGGGATTTCTCGACCCTCAAGGTGGCCTCGGTGAATCCGGAGTTTGATGGCAAGCCATTGCCCAAGATCGCCGCCGAGATGCATGTCTCGCCGCAAGAGGCGCTGTTGAACATCCTGGTCAAAATGAAAGGCGAAGGCTTCCAGATCGGTCTTCCCACCGGCAAACGGGCGGCGATCGTCACCCAGATGCTGAACAATCCCTGGATGGATATCGGCTCGGACGGCATTTCGCTGCCGGCCGGGGTTCGCACTTCCTTCGGCAGTCCGCACCCGCGTTCCTTCGGCAGCCATACCCGCTTGTTGGCGGAATATGTGCGCGACCAGCACGTCTTTACCGTGGAGGAAGCGGTTCGCAAGATGACCTCGCTGCCCGCCGACCGCCTGGGACTTGCCGATCGCGGCATCCTGCGTCAGGGCATGAAGGCCGATGTGGTGGTGTTTGATCCTGCCACCGTGCAGGACATGGCGAGCTATGAGAATCCGGCGCAATATTCCAAGGGCATTGCCTGGGTGCTGGTCAATGGCACGCCCGTGGTCGCCAACGGCAAGCCCACCAACGCGGTTCCTGGCCAAGTCTTGCGCGGTCCCGGTTACAAGCCTGGCACGCCATGACACAGTTCCCGCTCAAAGACGGGCGTGTTTTCTGCTAGAATCACGGACCGGGGAGGACGTCGATGATCTTACGGCAGCGTCTTCTGGTTTCTGCGATTGCTGTGACCATGGCCGGCGGCGTTGCGCAGCCGGTTTTTGCCGCGCCATGGGTCAAAGGCTTTGTGGTGGGCGCCTATGAATATGCTTTCCGCTATGGCGGGCGGTCCGATTTCAGCCGCACAGGAGAGATCGAGCCGGGGGTGGATTGTCCGCACGGCAGTTCGGTCCATTTTGCCAGCGACGACCGGACCAAGGTTGCCGTAGCGCGGCAGAAGTGGCGGTCCCAGCAAGAGATCGATTGGATTTCCGCGCCGCCGGGACTGGAGATGGTGCGCGGCCCCAACCTGACCCGGTTCTACATCTGGGATCGGGCCCTGTCGCACCGCGGTTACAAGAAAGAGATTGAGACCTACGTCAATCCCTGGGCCACCGACGACCCCGGCCAGCCGCAAGTCACCGGCCGCATCGGGGATGGCTTCAACCTGGACGGCAAGATCGGGCCCGGTGATTTCATCAGCCCGGATGGCGAGAAGGGCATCGACAACGCACTGTACCGTGCCTGGGGCTGCGATGCCCCCTGGCGGGGCAATGGCAACGCCACTTTGGACATGCGCGCCAACGACAAGATGCAGGAGGGTCTCTACACCATGGTGATCCGGGTTTCCGGAAACCAGGACCCGATGAACGACAGTGACGCCATCGTGGAGATCGGCTATTCGCCGGACAAGATCGTCAAGGACGCGCGTGCCGGAATCTCGGCCGACTATTCCTACCGCATCCTGCGATCGGCCCAGTACACCAAGCTGAAAGCGACTATCAAGAACGGCGTGGTGGAGACCGAGCAGGTCGAACATCTGCACACCCCGCGCATCGCCTGGTTCTATGACCAGACCGGTGACACCAATTTCACCAAGGGCAAGATCCGGCTGAA
>DATBCP010000219.1:0-5375 GCA_036270435.1 Rhizomicrobium sp.
ATGGTGATCGCCACATCGCTGCGAGCCGAAGCGCTGGACGATGACTGTGTGCGCGCCGCGATCGTGGTCAGTGCCGCACAGGCCATCGGTTGCAATGGTCCGGCGCTGGTGATCGACAAGAAGGCGGCGGAAGAGGGGGAAGGCTGGCGGGTAAGTTTGTCGCCAACGCCGACAGCGATCAGCGTGCGGCAATTGCGCGGCGAGCGGCCTTGGGTAGCTGGAGTCGGGGTAGCCGGAGTTGGCGTGGCCGGGGTTGGATTGAATCCGGATTTCAGAACCGAAGCCGCCCGCGCAGCTCATCAAAGGCGACCATGACATGCTCGCGGTAGGCCGAGCGATCCCGAAGCCGGTCATACCAAGCTTCAACATGCGCCGCCTTGGGGCGTTCGATATCCAGCTCGTAATAGCGGTAGAGCAGGGTCCCCAGCGGTATATCCGCCAGCGAAAGTCCATTTCCTCCCAGGAAAGGGCGATCCGCCAGGATTTCATCGATCAGCCCGATATGCCGGCTGCAGCGTCCGATGCTCTCCTGGATGGCGGGCCAGTTTCTTTGAGACTCCGGCGTGCGATAGTAGCCCCAGAAGACTCCGTTCAGGAAATCCGGCTGAAAACCTGTCTGGGTCCAATCCATCCACATATCAAGCTGGGCTTTCGCGCCAGGATCGGCTGGCCATAGCGAGCCGTCACCATATTGGCTGGCCAGATAGCGCAATATGGCGTGGGATTCCCAGATCGCATGGTCGCCGTCCTCAAGAACCGGCACCCGCCCATGCGGATTCATGCGGCGGAAAGACGGCTCATCCAGCCCACCGAAACGCCCCCCCGCCGGGATATGCTCATAGTCAAGGCCGAGTTCGCCAGCCAGCCAGAGAACTTTCTGGACATTGGAAGAGTTGCGGCGGCCCCAGATCCTGAGCATCGATCCTGTGCGCTCGTTCTCAATAGCGCCGAATAAGCCCCACCAGCTTGCCCTGGACCTTGACCCGGTCGGCGCCGTAGAGGCGGGTTTCATAGGCCGGGTTGGCGGCCTCCAGCGCAATGGAGTCGCCGCGGCGGCGCAGCCGCTTCAAAGTCGCTTCCTCATTGTCGACCAGCGCGACAATGATCTCGCCCGTATTGGCGCTGTCGGCTTCCTGGATGATGACCGTGTCGCCGTCCAGGATGCCGGCATTGATCATGGAGTCGCCGGTCACTTCCAAAGCGTAATGGTTGCCGCGGCCGATCATGCCGCCGGGCACCGGCACGTCGCTCACCTTGTTCTGCAGCGCCTCAATCGGCGTACCGGCGGCGATGCGGCCCACCAGCGGCACATTGACGGCGCTTTCCCCGCCATCGCCATAGCCGCGCCTGGGCGCAGGCGTGCGGGAATCCGTCATGCGGACGTCGTTGCGGCCGTGACGGCCCGCGGTGCGCTGAATCTGGCTGCGGGTCGTGGCGGGGCGCAGTGTCTCGGCCATATTGTCGGGCAGCTTGAGCACTTCCAGCGCCCGCGCCCGCTTTTCCATGCGCCGCAGGAAACCCCGCTCTTCCAAAGCGGTGATCAGCCGGTGAATGCCGGATTTGGATTTCAGGTCGAGGGCCTCCTTCATTTCGTCGAAGGAGGGTGGGATGCCGCTTTCCCGCACCCGTTCATGGATGAACATCAACAGCTCATACTGTTTGCGGGTTAGCATGCTTTTCCTTCCCCATCTGTCCGCCGCGCGAGCAAGGCGAACAAAGCCGGTACATCGACGAATCGTTCTACTTTAGTTCCACCCTTCCGTCAACGCGTTCCGCGCCTTGGGGAACCTCGAGCGGAACGGAACTTTGCCATTCCCCGTTAACTTGGATGGGTGGAGCGCACCTGGTTTTTTTTGCAAGGAGATCATAATGAGACTCAAAACCATCTTGCTGAGCGCCGTGATCGGCGCCGGCGCCTTGGCGGGTTTCGCCCTTCCGGCAGCCGCCGATGTGGTTTGCAACCACGAAGGCGATTGCTGGCATGCCGATTCACGCTATGACCGGCCGGGCGTACGATTCGAATATCATCCGGACGACTGGTACTTCCATCGCCATTGGGAGGAGGATCGCGACCGCCATTGGCGCGGCTATCGCGAGGGTCGCGGTTATTGGCGCAATGGTGTGTGGGTGACCTTCTAGCCACGCGATTGTGAACGAGCGGCGGAACTCCCCCCGGGTTCCGCCGTTTGTTTTGGCGGGAGGCGGTCAAATTGAAATGGAGAATGAGCCATGAAGATCAGATCTCTTGTTTTGAGTGCCGTGCTGGGCGCGGGCGCGCTGCTCACCGTGGCAGCCCCCGCCTCGGCTTATGTCAATTGCAACCGTTATGGCTCGTGCTGGCATTCGTCCGAACGCTATGAGTATCGTCCCGCATTCGGCGTCACCATCCATGACGACAGCTGGAAATGGCGTGGTCACCGCTACCATTGGCGCGAACATGAAGGCCGTGGTTACTGGAATCGTTCCGGCGTCTGGGTGACGTTCTAACCGTTTTGCGTGAACCAAAAGGAAAAGGCGGCTCGCAAGGGCCGTCTTTTCTTTTGCCTTAACGGAAGAAATCGTCCGTCGTGCAGTTGGCCGCCCGCGCCAGCTTTTCCAGGCTGGCGGGCGCGATGCCGCGGGCCTTGCCGGTGAGGAAGCCGAGGATTTCGCCGGCCGGCACGCCGGCGGCGCGGGCCCATGCGGTGGGACGCAGATGGCGGGCCAGCATGAAGGCGCGGAAGGCATCGCGCTGACGGCCGATTTCAACTTTTCTCATTTCAGGGGCGCGCGGCGCCGCTACTTCGCCCATCAGCACCTTGGGAGCAGGATAAGGCGAAGCGGAAGCGCGTTGGGGCTGCCGGATTTCCGGGCGAAGCTTGGGCGGCGTGCTGGGACGCGAGGACGGCTTCAGGTCCTGCGGATTTGTGAGCATCCCGGCCGAGCGGCGGGGGCGAGGCCCGTCCTTCATCGGAAACCGTTGCCAAGAAGCAGCCGCGTGGCGGCAGCGACGTCCTTCTGGCGCATCAGGCTTTCGCCGACCAGCACCGACGTCACATGCGCTCCCGCCAGCCGCTTCAAGTCGGCCAGCGCCGAGAGTCCGCTTTCCGCCACCACATGGACATGGCGCGGCAGCTTGGGCGCCAGCTTCAGCGTCACGCCCAGGTCGGTGACGAAGGTTTTCAGGTTCCGATTGTTGATGCCGATCAGGTTGGCATCGAGATCGAGCGCCCGCTCCAGCTCCATCTCGTCATGCACTTCCACCAGCGCGTCCATCTCCCAGCGCGCCGCTTCCTCCATCAAGGCTCGCGCCTGGTCATCATCCAGCATCGCCATGATGATCAGGATGCAATCGGCGCCCCAACTCCGGGCCTCGATCACCTGATAGGGTTCGATCATGAAGTCCTTGCGCAGCACCGGAAGGCGGGTGACCTCGCGCGCCTGAACCAGATATTCCGGTGCCCCCTGGAAGGATGGCGTATCGGTCAGGACAGAAAGGCAGGCTGCGCCGCCATCCTCATAGGCCAAGGCCAGTGCCGACGGATCGAAATCGGCGCGGATCAATCCTTTGGAGGGCGAGGCCTTCTTGATCTCGGCGATCAGGCCGAATTCGCCGGCCTCTTTCTTGTTTGCCAGCGCGGCCAGGAAAGGGCGCGGCGGGTCCATGTCGCGGGCGCGCGCCTCAAGATCTGCGAGGCTCGCCCTGGCCTTGGCGGCCACCACTTCCGCGCGCTTATAGGCGAGGATGCTGTCCAGAATGCTCATCTGTTGGAGGCTATCAGAAGTTTGTTGAAGGCGGCATGGGCATGGCCGCTGCGAATGGCCTCATCGGCCATTTCGGCGCCCTGGCGCAAATTTTGGGCTTGGCCCGCCACGTTCAGCGCAGCAGCCGCATTGAGCAGCACGATCTGGTGGTAGGCACCGGGTGCATCGCCTTCCAAGAGACTGCGTAGCGCCGCGGCATTATGGGCTGCATTGCCTCCCGCGATCTCGGCCAGCGGCCAGCGCTTGAGGCCGGCTTCTTCCGGCGTCACTTCGCCCGTGGTGATGGCCCCCTGGTCCAGAATGGCGACCTGGCTGGGCTTGCTGATGGAGAGTTCATCCAGCCCGTCACGGCCATGCACGATCCAGGCGCGCTCGCTGCCCAACGCTCTCAGCGCTTCGGCGTATGGCACCAGCCAGTCGGGCGAGAAGACGCCCACCAGCTGGCGCCTCACCCGGCCCGGATTGGCCAGCGGCCCCAAGAGGTTGAAGATGGTGCGCCGGCCGATCTGCTTGCGTGCGCTGGCAACGTATTTCATCGCCGGGTGATGGGTTTGCGCGAAAAGAAAGGTCAGGCCGGTCTCGCGCAGCACGGATGCCGCCGTCTCCGGCTCAAGTCCGATATTGATGCCCAACGCTTCCAGGACATCGGCGGCTCCGCTGCGCGAGGAGGCAGAGCGGTTGCCATGCTTTGCCACCGGTACACCACAGGCGGCGACCACGAAAGAGACAGCGGTGGAGATGTTCAGCGTGCCGAGCCCGTCTCCGCCGGTGCCGCACAGGTCGATCGCCCGGTCCGGTACGGTGATCGCCCGCATATGCTGGCGCATCGAGGTGACGGCGCCCACCAGCTCGTCCACCGTCGGCTTGCGGTCTGCCGTGGCGGAGAGATAGGCGATGATTTCCTCCTCGCTGAGGCGGCCGGTGAAAATGGCATCGAACAGCCGCTTGGTATCGGCGACACCGAGCGGCTCGCCCGCCAGGGCCATGGCCAGGGCGGCCGGGAAATCCACCGAGGCGCTGGTCACTTTCATCGCACGATCACGCTGAGACCGGGACTTTTGCGAAATCGCGTGCGATCCGCAGGAAATTGGCCAGCAAGGCATGGCCGTTCTCGCTGGCGATGCTTTCGGGATGGAATTGCACGCCATGGACGGGATGGCTCTTGTGCATCACGCCCTGGATCACCCCGTCCTCGCTGGTGGCGGTGACGTCCAGCACCGCCGGCATCGACGGCGGATCGATGGTGAGGGAATGATAGCGCGTCGCCAGGAAATCATTGTTGAGACCGCGGAACACGCTTTTGCCGGTGTGATGCACGCGGCTGAGCTTGCCGTGCATCGGCTCCGGCGCGCGCACGATCCTGCCGCCATAGACCTGGCCGATCGCCTGATGCCCCAGGCACACGCCCAGGATCGGCATGTGGCCTTCGGCCCGTTCGATGACATCCAGGCAAATGCCGGCCTCGTTGGGCGTGCAGGGACCGGGCGACAGCACGATGCCCTCCGGCTTCATGCCAAGCGCCTCGGCAGCAGAGATTTCGTCATTGCGCACCACGCGCACCTCTGCCCCCAACTCCCCCAGATAGTGGAAGAGGTTGTAGGTGAAGCTGTCATAGTTATCGATCAGGAGGA
>DATBCP010000220.1:0-2469 GCA_036270435.1 Rhizomicrobium sp.
GCCGAGGATTTCTTCCGCGGTGCCGTGATTGACGGGAATGCCGGCAGCCTGGGGCCAGAATTTCAATCCGGCTTTCTCGCGCGACAAAAAGGTGACCGAGGCGATGCGCGACGCTGGAACCAGATCAAGCAAAAGCTCGTCGGTGCAGACTTTGAGAGACATGATGTGTTGAGGTGGCGCGGCTGCGGTTGGCCCCGCGAGGAACAGGAGTGCAGCGATCGCGATCCACTTCATTCCTCCACTCCCAATTTCAAACCTAGAATGTCATGGCCCGCAAATGCGGACTATCCAATTGCTCTTGAGCGTCATCGCCCGCGCATGCGCGCGATCCCTGCCCCCTTCCGTCATCCCCCGCGTATGCGGGGGATCCAATTTACTTATTAAAATTGGATCACCCGGACAAGCCGGGTGATGACAGACAACCCGGACCTCGGCTCACGCCGCTCGGCCGGGTGATGACGGACCACTACAAATTCACCTTGATCCCGCCATAGGCGCCAAGGCGGGGCCGCAGGAACCCATCCGGACTCTGATACTTGGTGTCGGTCACATTCTCGATCCGGCCAAACAGGCTCCATTTCTCCGTCAGCCGGTAACGGGCTGCCAGATCGACGGTGACATAGTCCGGCATCTTCAGGCGGGGAATCGAGAAATCGCGATTGCCGTCGATTTGCGGACCCACATACAGCAAGGTGGCGTCCAGGCTGAGATCGTCCGTCGCCTGCCAGTCGGCATTGACACTGGCCTTGTGGCGCGGCCGCCGCAGCAGCGCCAGTCTTGTCCCCGCATCCAGCGCATCGGTATACGTGTAATCCGCACGAAGGATGAGCCTGTCCAGCGCCTTCCAGGCGATGAAGCTTTCCACGCCATCGGTGCGGGCCCGACCCACATTCATCAGCTGGAAGGCCGGCGCCGGTCCCGACACGATCAGGTTCTTGATGTTGTTCTGGAACCAGGTGACGCCGCCGGTGACTGTACCGCCGAACAGCGACTGCTCCACGCCCACATCATAGCCGAAGCTGGTTTCCGGCTTGAGCGCCGCATTGCCGCCGAAGGTGCCGTAAAGCTGCTGCAAGGCAGGCGCCTTGAAGCCGCTGCCGGCGCTGGCCTTCAGCTTGGTGTCGCCGAGCACCCAGGCGGGAGCAATGCGCCAGGTGGTCTTGTCGCCAAAGCGGCTGTTGTCGTCGTAGCGAACCGACAGAGTGTTGTAGAGGCCGCTGCCGAAATCCGATTGCAGTTCGGCAAAACCGGCATTGGTGGTGATGCCGCGCGACAGAGGCGATGGGAAACCGAAGGAGAGGCCCGGATGCAGCGCGTCCCGCGCCGTCTCCGCGCCCAGCACCACCGTCTGGCCATCCATCACCCGGACATTGCCCTGCCAGTCCAGCTTGATGCGGTCGCCGATCTGGCGGCTGTCGCCATTGTCGGGGTCCTGGGTGGCCAGGATGCTGTGGCCGTAAGCCATGCCCAAAGTCTGGTCCAGCCGCCCATCCCACAAAGTCAGATGCGCGGTGCCGCGGCTCTCATATTGCAGCGTTTCGATCCTGGTCTGGGTCGGCGACGGAAAGGAGGTGAAGGTGGCGAAATCGAACGCATCGCCGGTGATCTTGCCCAGGCTGTTGGTGTAATGCCCCACAAGACCCAGGTCGAAATTGTCCGCGACGTCATAACCGAGCTTGGTGCTGGCGGTGACATTGTCATAGAAATCGTCGTGACGCTTTTTCCCCGGCTGTAAAAGGTCCAGCGGCGTCACCGGCGTGGCGCCGGAATGGAAATGCTGCATCGACGCCAGGTAATGGAAATTCCCTTCCGAGCCCGACACCAAGCCACGCTGATTGAAAGTGTCGAAGCTGCCGCCTTCGGCATCGGCGGTGATCTTCATCGCTCCTTCGCCGCTTTGGGTGATGATATTGACCACGCCGCCAATGGCGTCGGACCCGTAGAGCGCGCCTTGCGGCCCGCGCAGCACTTCCACCCGGGCGATGTCGCCTGCCAGCAGTTTGGAGATATCGGCCACGCCGTTGGCGGTGGAGGGATCGGAGATGTCGATGCCGTCCAACAGCACCTTGGTGTGGTTGGAATTGGTGCCGCGGATGAACAGCGAGGTCTGCCCCCCTGCCCCGCCGGTCTGCACGATGTTCACACCGGGCACGCCGCGCAGAATATCGGGCAGCGAACGCTGCTGGCGCGCTTCGATATCGGCGGCGGTGATCACCGTGACGCTGCTGGCGATTTCGGCGGCAGGTGTGGGAATGCGGGTCGCTCCGACCACGATATTTTCATGGGACAGCTGCGCCAGGGCCGGTGTGGCAAGCGCTATCAAGGCAACAGAGGAATAGAATAAGGTCTTCACCAAACGTCTCCTGGCTCAGGAGGCGGCACAGGATGATGGAATGGATGGCCCAGTCCCGCACAGCGACTCCAACACGTCGCCATGCGCGGGTTCTGCCCGCGCAGCAGCCCGCACAC
>DATBCP010000221.1:0-3622 GCA_036270435.1 Rhizomicrobium sp.
GGCATAGGCGGCCAGGGCTTCGTCAAAGCGCCTCAGATGGGATAGGGCGATGCCGCGATTGCTGATGGCCTCGGCATTGTCCGGCTCGATGCTTAGCGCCCTGTCCAGGTCGGCCAGGGCTTGAGCCGGCTGATTCAAGGCCAGAAGCGTGGCACCCCTGTTTCTCAGCACCGGAGCCGAATCAGGGCGGATCGCCAGCGCCTTATCGTAGCAGGCCAGAGCCTCTTTGTAGCGCCGCGATTCCGACAGGGTGGCGCCCCGGTTGTTGAGGGCTTCCACGGAATCGGGCTTGAGCGCGAGCGCCCTTTCGCTGTTGGCCAGGGATTCATCGAACCGCTTGAAATGCCGCAGCACGTTGGCGCTGCCGATCAGCGCTTCCAGCAGATTGGGTTTCAGGCGCAACGCTGCCAGATAGCCGCTCAAGGCCTCTTGCGGACGCTGCAAGGCCCAAAGGATGTTGGCGCGGTTGGTGTGCGTCTCGGCAAAAGGCTGCCCGACCTGCAGCGCACGGTCGAAGGCCGCCAGAGCCTCGAGCAAGCGGCCCTGGCTGGTGAGGATATTGCCGTAATTGGAAAGGGCCTCGGTCGCGTCGGGATTGACCTTCAAGGCGGCGCCTATCAAGTCCAATGCTTCGCCGGTGCGGCCCTGCTGGGCGCGCAGGATGCCCAGCATGTGGCAGGCAAAGAAATTGCGGCCGTCCATCCGCAATATCTGCGAATAGAGGCGTTCAGCTTCGCCCAATTGCCCCGCCTGGTGGCATCTTGCGGCTTGTTGGCAAAGGGTTTGCAAATTCATCCGGAGCGACTGCATGGATCCGGCTGAAGTCTCTCCCAGCCCGGCGCGGCATTCAATTCCCGTTGCCGCAACACACGCCTTGTTCCCTGGGATGGCCAAAAAAAAGTGGCGGCCGCGCAAGCAGCCGCCACGAACTGTTTCAATCCATTATCAACGATTGATGCGGAAGCCGATGTGATAGAACCGGCCTATCAAGTCATACAGCGCCGGGTTCAGGGGGTATGATTGGTTTGCCTGCCCGTACGCATTGGCGTTTCCCGGGTTCTGGTTGGTGAGATTGTCGATCTTGAAATAGAGCGAGGAATGTTCGCTCAGATCGAAATGACCGCCAATGTCGAAATAGAGCTCGCCCGGCATGTAGTTGCTGCTGACGGTGGGATGATTGCTATCGACCGGCGCGGGGCACGGCGCGGTGCAGGCCACCCAAAGGCGGCTGATCTGACCTTCGCTGAACCAGCGTTCGTTGACAAAGAAGCCCCAATTTTCGGTGTCATAGCCCTGGTTGAAGAAGATCTTCCAGTGCGGCGTGGCATTACCGCCATTGGCATTATTACCGGCAACATCTTGGATCGCGGCGCCGACAAAGCCCGGATTCTGGACGAACTTCATCACATTGGTGGCCAACAGACGAAGGGTCATATCGCCGCCAAGGCCCCAGTCGATAGCGTCATCCATGGCGAAGCGATAGCTGGCTTCATAGTCGATACCTTCGGTGACCCAGGAGGCGATATTGACCTGGGGCGTGGTTTGAAGGATCGGACGCGTCGCGGTCGCAGTAGTGTTGATCACGCCGCCGCTTGCCCAAGGGGTAAGAACACCACCGATCGAGCTCTGGAGGAAGGAGCATTGCAGCGCGTTGCCATTGAAGCACAGGTCCATGTTCGCCTGCTGGCTGAGCTGGGTAATGATGCTCTTGACCCCAACCCTGTAATAGGTGGCCGACAGGTTCAAGCCCGGCAAATAGGAAGGCGACCATACCAGGCCCAATTCCGTGGTCTGGCCCTTTTCCGGCTTCAGGTTGGGATTGGCAGTGATGGGATTGGGCAGCGGACTGATGGACTGACCCGAGGTGCCCGCCACGGCACAGCCAACATTGCAGACGAAATCGTCGGTGACAGAGCCGTTGTTGACGCGGGCGCCGGCAAACAATTCCGCCAGGTTGGGCGCGCGCACGTCGCGCGACTGCAGGGCGCGGACGCGCAACCCGTCCACCGGCGTATCCCAGGTCGCGCCCACCTTCCAGGTCTCGACATCGCCCGAGGTGGTGTAGTGGGTATAGCGGCCCGCCAGGTTGAGGTTGATTCGGCCCCATTCCGGTGTGTCGAGGAGTGGGACGTTGGTTTCCAGGAAGGTTTCCCATTCATGGAACACACCGCGCGCCGGCTGGAAATTACCCGCGTACCAGTTCGGGAGCGCGGGAGGCAGTGCTTGCCCGGCGGGGGTGACGGAGCCGGGATTGAGCAGCGGATTGCCGGCGGGGCCGTAAGTCACGCCACCGAATGTTTCATTGGCGCAATTGCCGCGCGAGGCGCAGTCGGTCTGGGTTGAGAACGCCTCCTCGCGATACTGGAAACCGGTGGCGACCGAAATCTTGCCGGCCCAGTTCTCGAAAACGTCGCCCGACATGCCGTAGTCGATGACTTCCTGGCGGGAATCGGAAATCTGCCAGGGGAAGCGGCCATTGGCCCCGGGGTTGCTGCCGTCCTGATTGATGCCCTGGACAAAGGAGCGGCCTGCCGGCGAGGCGCCGGTGGTGCCGATGATGTTCAAGGGCACGCAACCCACCGAGCGGGCGGCAACGGAACGGCAGATCACGCTGCCAACCGGCACGCCGGGGAAGGCCGACTGGTTGGTGGACGTGACGGTCACCGCATCGATCGCCGCGTCGTAGTAGGGCGTGACCAGGATGTTTTCCAGGGTGTTGTGATAGTCGGCCTCGCCATGCTGGCCATAAAGCTTAAAGGTCCAGTCGATGTCGAACAGGCTGAAATCGCCCTCCGCGCCCACCACAAAACGCCGCATGACGCGGTTGTTGTAGTTCTCGACATTTGCCAGCACGGAATTCTGGGCGCCGTAGGACATCGAGCCGGCGCTGAATCCGTTAACGAAGCCGTTAAGGACCGGGGCACCCGCAGAGCCCGCAACGCCACCACCAACCAGCGAGGGATTCGGCGAAGACGTGCCGTCGAGATTTGCCGCGGGCGCGTAAGCATTGCTGAGACTACCGGCAATGCCGCCTACGGGCTGCGGAATGCTGGTGAACTGGCTGTTATAGAGCGCGGTCTGGCCGTTATTGGCAAGACAGGCCTGCGCGATCGATGTCGGCAAGAAGGGATTGTCGCAGCCGATATGCAGATTGTCCGACTTGAAGAAGGACTGGGTCGGCTTGTCCCAGGTCACCACCTCGCTGTAGATGCCGGTGGCATAGATGGAAATATGATCGGTCAGGTCATAGGACAGCCGCATGTAGGTGTTGCCGCGCACCAGCCGCGCCACGATGGAGGCATAGCCGGTCTGGTTGCCGGCCAGGTCGCCGCCCTGACAATAGCCGCCGGAGGAACAGCCAATGATTATATTGCTGTTGTTGCTGGTGACGCCTGTGGACAATCTGCCTTGGCTCGGGACCGCAGGCAGCCCGTTGGCGCCAAAGCCATAATCGAACTGGGACGGGGCGCCATTGGCGCCGAACTGCGTGCCCATCAACGGGCCGCGGGTGATCAGCCCGCCATAGGAAAACTGCGCGAACTTGCCGTTATTGATATTGTACCACATCGGGCCATTGGCCGGCAGGCCGCTGGTCACACCGTTGGAGGTGGGGCAGCCATTG
>DATBCP010000222.1:0-5457 GCA_036270435.1 Rhizomicrobium sp.
GGGAACGATGGAGTGTTGCATGGGGACGTGCTCTTCAAGAAAAACGGCCCGCGAGCATAACCCGCGGGCCGCAATCAGGTCGCTTGGTCTGAGCTGGCGGCGTCCGCCTACTTCCGCTTGTCCATCGCCACGTAGTTGCGCTCGGTTGGGCCGGTATAGATCTGGCGCGGCCGGCCGATCTTCTGGTGCGGGTCTTCCAGCATCTCCTTCCACTGCGCGATCCAGCCCACGGTGCGGGCCAGCGCGAACAAGGCCGTGAACATGGAGGTGGGAAATCCCAGCGCCTTCAGCGTGATGCCGGAATAGAAGTCGATATTGGGATAGAGCTTCTTCTCGATGAAATATTCGTCCTGAAGGGCGATGCGCTCCAGCTCGATCGCCACCTTCAGCAGCGGATCGTCATGCAGCCCCAGCTCGTCCAGCACGGCATGGGCCTGGACCTGCATCGCCTTGGCGCGCGGATCGTAATTCTTGTAGACGCGATGGCCAAAGCCCATCAGGCGGATGCCCTGGGACTTGTCCTTCACCTTCTTCACATATTCCGGGACTTTGTCGACCGTACCGATCTCCATCAGCATCTTGAGCGCCGCCTCATTGGCGCCGCCATGTGCGGGCCCCCACAGGCAGGCGATGCCGGCCGCGATGCAGGCAAAGGGATTGGCGCCCGACGAGCCGGCCAGCCGCACGGTCGAGGTCGAGGCATTCTGTTCATGATCGGCATGCAGAATGAAGATGGTGTCCAGTGCCTTGGCCAGGACCGGGTTGACGACATACTCCTCGGCCGGGACCGAAAAGGTCATGCGCAGGAAATTCTCGGTATAACCCAATTTGTTGAGCGGATACACGAAAGGCTGGCCGGTGGAATATTTGAAGGCCATGGCCGCGATGGTGGGCAGCTTGGCGACCAGCCGGTGGCTGGCGATCTCGCGCTGCTCCGGGTCGTTGATGTCGGTGGAGTCGTGATAGAAGGCCGACAGTGCGCCGACCACGCCGCACATGATCGCCATGGGATGGGCATCGCGGCGGAAGCCCGAGAAGAAGCTCGCCAACTGCTCATGCACCATGGTGTGACGGGTGATGGACCAGCTGAACTTCTCCATCTGACTCTGGTTGGGCAGATCGCCGTACAGCAGCAGGTAGCAGGTCTCCAGGAAGCTGGAATGCGCCGCCAGATCGGCGATGGGATAGCCGCGATATTGCAGCACGCCCTTGTCGCCGTCGATGAAGGTGATGCCGGACTCGGTCGAGGCGGTCGAGGTGAAACCGGGATCGTAAGTGAAGATGTCGGCCTGGTCGTAGAGCTTGCGGATGTCCACCACATTGGGACCCTGGGTGCCCGCATAGATCGGGAAGCCATAGTCCTTACCCTGATAATTCAGCTGGGCGGTGCCGTCTGGCTTGATCTTGCTATCGCGCATGTGAATCTCTCTCCCCAGCAATATCCCGAGCCAATATCTTGCGCTGCAATATGACGAGGTTTTTGGGCCGCGTCACTATCTGTATGCAGTGCGGCGTTCCGATTTCCTCAGGCCGCATAAGCCCTTAGCCGGGTTGTGGATTCTGTCCGGCCTAACAGTGCCAACATCTCAAAAAGCGGAGGTGAACTGGTCTTGCCGGTAAGCGCCGCCCGCACGGGCTGCGCCACCTGGCCGAGCTTGAGGCCCCGGCTTTCCGCAAAAGCGCGGGTCGCTGATTCCAGCGCCGGTCCGCTCCAGTCGGTCGCCTCCAGTGCCGGCAGCACAGCGGCCAGGATGGCCCCGCCTTCCGGGGTGAGCAATTTCGCCGCCGCTTCGTCCAAGGTCCGCGGGCCGTCGCTGAACAGGAACTCCGCACCCTGGATCAGTTCGACCAGGGTTTTGGCGCGCTCCTTCAACGACGGCATGGCCGCCTGAAGACGCTGGCGCGCGGTCATGGACAGAAGACGGGGCGGGGCCTCGCGCGACAGGAAGGCGGTGACCTCCGCCACCAACGTGTCGTCCGGGGTGGTGCGGATGTAATGGCCGTTGAGATTGTCCAGCTTCTTATAATCCATCCGCGCCGCGCTTTTGCCGATGGATTCGAAGTTGAACCACTGGATCGCCTGTTCGGTGGAGATGATCTCGTCATCGCCATGGCTCCAGCCCAGCCGCAACAGATAGTTGCGCATGGTTTCGGGAAGGTAGCCCATGTCGCGATAGGCCTCGACCGCCAGCGCGCCGTGACGCTTGGACAGTTTGGCGCCGTCCGGCCCGTTGATCAGCGGCAGGTGGCCATAGACCGGAACCGGCGCGCCCATCGCTTCGATCAGCTGCAACTGACGCGCCGCGTTGTTGAGATGGTCGGCGCCGCGGATCACATGGGTGACGCCCATGTCGCGATCGTCCACCACCACGGCCAGCATATAGGTGGGTGTCGCGTCCGAGCGCAGCAGCACCATGTCGTCGAGCTGGCTGTTTTCGAAGCGCACATCGCCCAGGACCACATCTTTGACAATGGTCTCGCCGTCCTGCCGGGCTTTCAGCCGCACCACAAAGGGTTTGCCTTCCTGTTCGGGGCCGGCCACGCGGTTGCGCCAGCGGCCGTCGTAGCGCATGGGCTTGCCGGCGGCTTTCTGCGCCTCGCGCATCGCGGTCAGTTCGTCGGCCGTGGCGTAGCAGCGATAGGCCTTGCCCTCGGCCAACAGTTTTTCCGCGACTTCGCGGTGGCGGGGCGCGCGGGCGAATTGGTAGACGACGTCGCCGTCCCAATCCAGCCCCATCCAGGTCATGCCATTGAGGATGGCGGCGACCGCTTCGGGGGTGGAACGTTCGCGGTCGGTATCCTCAATGCGCAGCAGAAACGTGCCGCCGGCATGGCGGGCATAGAGCCAGTTGAACAAGGCGGTGCGGGCGCCGCCGATATGCAGCATGCCGGTGGGCGAGGGTGCGAAACGCAGGACGGGCTTTTGCGACATGGCGCAGGACTTAGAACAGGGCCAGCGCTTTGGCAAACTTCTCCCCAGCGGCCGGGCGCGCAAGGCTCGTCCATACGTATTATAGCGCCTAGCCCTCCAAAGGCGGAATTTGTGATCTCGAGCGCCGCACACCGCGGCGCGACCATCAGCATCCGCCAGATCCCTTCCCCCTCGCGGCGAAGCCGCTGGTGGGGGAGTGAGCGAAGCGGCCAGCTTCGCGAACGGCACAGCGAAGTGTCGTCGGAGACGACCTGAGCCGTGACGGATGGGGGTCATTAAACCGTCGAGGCTCGGAGGGAGCGTGTTCTGGGAACAAAAGTTTGCCGCCGAGCACGACCGCTGGCCGCTTTGGCTGCCGGTGGCGCTGGGTGCCGGCGCGGGCTGCTATTTCGCCTTGCCGCTCGAACCTTCCCTGTTTTGCGGAATTCTCGCGCTGGCGCTGGCCGCCGCGGCTGCCGTGCTCGCCGCACTGGGGCGGATGCGCTGGCCCTTGGCCTTGCTTGCGGCGCTGTTGCTGGGCTTCGGCCTGGCCAAGCTGCGCGAAAGGGTGGTCGAGACACCAGTGCTGAACCATGCCGTGGTGGCGCATCTCACCGGACGCATCGTGTCGCTGGAACCGCACGCCTATGGGGCCCACCAGCAGGCAATAAGGTTGGTGTTGGATGAGGTGCGCTCCGGCGCGCTTGAGTCCGTGCCGCGACGCATTCGCGTGGCTTTGCGCGCCGATGATGGGTTTCAGCCCGGCCAGTGGCTCAGCCTGACCGCCCGCCTGGACACCCCGCCGCCGCCCAGTGAGCCCGGCGCCGCCGATCTGGGGCGCTCGCTGTTCTTTCAATCGATTGGTGCGGTGGGTTTCGCCTATGGCAGGGCGCATGTGATCCTTCCGGCCCGGCCGCCCTCCTTGTTCGACCGGGCCGGTGCGGGCATCGAACAGTTGCGCGCGGCGATGACGCAGAGGATTCAAGCAGGCATCCCCGGCAGTTTGGGCGGGATTGCCTCGGCCCTGATCACCGGCGAGCGTGGCGGCATCAGCGACGAGGATGAGCAAGCCCTGCGCGATGCCGGTCTCGCCCATGTGCTGGCGATCGCCGGATTGCATATGGCGCTGATGGGTGGCGGCATCTTCTGGCTGCTGCGCGCAGGTCTCGCGGCGATCCCGGCCATCGCCTTGCGCTTTGCGATCAAGAAATGGGCGGCGGCGGGTGCGCTGGCAGCAAGCTGTTTCTATCTGGTGATCAGTGGCGCGGCGCCATCGGCGGTCCGTGCCTTTGTCATGCTGGCGATGGTGATGGTGGCCATCCTGCTGGACCGGCCGGCGCTTTCCATGCGCAGCCTGGGACTGGCGGCCGCCATCCTGCTGGTGCTGCGGCCCGAGGCGATCACCGAGCCGGGTTTTCAGATGTCGTTTGCCGCGGTGGCGGGCCTGGTGGCGGTGGCGGAGTGGGAGATGCAGCGTCAACGGCTCAAACCGCGCGGGCCGCTTTTGCGCTACGTCCATGGCATCGTCATGACCAGTCTTGTGGGCAGCCTCGCAACTCTGCCCTTCGCATTGTTTCATTTCGATCGCGCCACCCATTATGCCGTTTTGGGCAATCTGATCGCCATGCCGGTGATGGGCTTTTGGGTGATGCCGGCGGCGGCCCTGTCCGTCGCCTTGATGCCGCTGGGCCTGGAAGGTTTTGCGTTGGATCTCCTCGGCCGCGGCATCGCGGTGATGCTGGCGATGGGGCGCTGGGTCTCGGGGCTTCCTGGCGCAGTGTCGCTGGCGCCCGCCATGCCGCTGCCGGCGCTGCTGTTGGTTTCATTGGGCGGGCTGTGGCTGGCGATCTGGCGCAAAAGCTGGCGCTGGTGGGGATTGGCGCCGCTGCTGGCGGGTGCCGGCCTGGCTTATTTTGCGCACCAGCCCGATATGCTGGTGGCGGCCGATGCCACGACCATCGCCATCCGCGCCCCTGACGGCTTGCTGCATTTCGTTCGCAAGCCTCTCGATAAATTCGCGGCTCGCGATTGGCTGAGGCGCGATGGCGACGGGCGCGACACTGCCGAGGCGGTGGGTATGCCGGGGCTTGCCTGCGACGGGCAAGGCTGTGTGATGCAAGCCAAGATGGTGATCGCCACATCGCTGCGAGCCGAAGCGCTGGACGATGACTGTGTGCGCGCCGCGATCGTGGTCAGTGCCGCACAGGCCATCGGTTGCAATGGTCCGGCGCTGGTGATCGACAAGAAGGCGGCGGAAGAGGGCGAAGGCTGGCGGGTAAGTTTGTCGCCAACGCCGACAGCGATCAGCGTGCGGCAATTGCGCGGCGAGCGGCCTTGGGTAGCTGGAGTCGGGGTAGCTGGAGTCGGGGTGGCCGGAGTTGGCGTGGCCGGGGTTGGATTGAATCCGGATTTCAGAACCGAAGCCGCCCGCGCAGCTCATCAAAGGCGACCATGACATGCTCGCGGTAGGCCGGGCGACGCTGAAGCCGGTCATACCAGGCCTCAACATGCACCGCCTTGGGGCGTTCGATATCCAACTCGTAATA
>DATBCP010000223.1:0-7182 GCA_036270435.1 Rhizomicrobium sp.
CAGGATGACTTGACGGCATCCCGCCCCCAGCAGCGCCGCGACCAACTGGTCCGGTGGCGCGCTCACCGGAATGAGATCGGCAAAAGCGCTGGAGAGATGCTTCTCCGCGGTTTCCGGCACGACCCATCGCAGCTTGAGGCCCAGCGCCAACTGCTGACCAAGGACCGGCACCACTTCTTGGGCCATGGGGCTGGTGCCGACGATGGCGGTGGGCAGATGCCACACGCCGATTCGGCCCAGGAAAAGCCGCATCACCTGGCGCGCAGTCGGCAGTGCGAAAATCAGGCTGAGCCAAACAAGCATGCCCGCCGCCAGCCCGGCGGGCTCCAGCAGGGAGACAGCCGCGCAATAGGCGGTGCCGCTGATCAACAGCGCAGTCGTGGTGGAGCGGGCGCCGTCCCAGAACAATTGCCGCCGGCTGTAATCGCCGACCAGATAGCGCGCACCCACAAAGACCAGCGCGATGATCATCACCAGATCGATGACGGTATTGGGCTGGCCCAGGGAGCGGTTACGGAACAGGGCAAGCGCCGGCGGTGTCGTGAGCTGGCGCAGCAGCACATCCGCGGCCGCAAAACAGACGAGGTCGGAAATCACCAACCCCAACAAAATGGTCAACCGCCGCCAATGCGATCCACCGCCGCGCACTCCCAAAGGGTAGTGGCGTGTTTGTTCAAAGGACGCGGCAACAGTCATGAATCGCTTTGGGAATCTCTCGGGGGCTCCACCACGGACGAGTCTAACAATTCGCGCTTGCAAAATCACGCCTGCCCTTGGAACAGCGGTGCTCACAAGGGGAACATCAATTCCTGTATACAGATTTAAATACTGCAAAAACAGTTACTTGGCGGAAATGAGCCGTTCCTCTGCGTTCAGACTTCTTCGATAATCTCCGATCCACCCAGCCAACCGCGATTCGGCAATCGCTTGCCGCAGGCCTTCCATCAGCCGTTGATAGTGGGTCAGGTTATGCCAGGTCAGCAGCATGGCGGCGATGATTTCCCCCGATTTCACGACATGATGCAGATAGGCCCGGCCGAATTGGCGGCAAGCGGGGCAAGGACAGTCGGGATCCAGCGGCGCGGCATCCTCGGCAAAACGCGCATTTTTGAGATTGAGGGCGCCTTCAAAGGTGAAGGCCTGGCCATTGCGGCCTGACCGGGTGGGCAGCACACAGTCGAACATGTCGATGCCACGCAACGCGGCTCCGACAAGGTCATCGGGCTTGCCCACGCCCATCAGGTAACGGGGCCTTTCCAGCGGCAGATGCGGTACCGTGGCTTCCAAGGTTTCGAACATGGCGTTTTGCGGCTCGCCCACCGCAAGTCCGCCGACGGCGTAGCCTTCAAAGCCGATCTCCTTCAGCGCTTCGGCGGAGCGCATGCGCAAGTCGGAAAAAGTGCCGCCCTGCACGATACCGAAACAGGCGCGCCCAACACGCTCCCGATCGGTCTGCTGGTCGAACGCCGTCCGGGAGCGCTTGGCCCAGCGCATGGAGAGCGCCATCGACGTCTCGATCGCGGCATGGGTGGCGGGCAGCGCAGGACATTCGTCGAACACCATCTGGATGTCGGAGCCCAACAGACGCTGGATCTCCATGGCCCGTTCCGGTGAAAGAAACTCCTCATGGCCGTCGATATGCGATTGAAAGCGGACCCCCTCTTCCGTGATCTTGCGCAAGGCCGAAAGCGACATCACTTGGAAGCCACCGCTGTCGGTGAGAATGGGCCGCGGCCAATCCATGAATTTGTGCAATCCGCCCAGTCGCGCGATCCGTTCCGCGCCGGGGCGCAGCATCAGGTGGTAGGTGTTGCCCAGCACGATCTCGGCGCCGGTTTCGCGCACGCTCTGGGGCAACATCGCCTTGACCGTCGCAGCGGTGCCCACCGGCATGAAAGCCGGCGTACGGATAGATCCGTGCGCGGTGTGGATAACACCGGTTCGCGCCGCGCCGTCGCGGGCCAAAAGCTCAAAGCGGAAATCCGTCATCGCGGTGTCGGTCATCGTTTCGGCCTTAGCAGACAGGCGTCGCCATAGGAATAGAAGCGATAGCCCTGGACAATTGCTTCGGCATAAGCCTTTTTCATCACCTCAAGCCCCATCAAGGCGCTGACCAGCATGAACAGGGTGGAGCGCGGTAGGTGAAAATTGGTCAACAGCAGGTCCACCGCACGAAACCGGTAGCCCGGAGTGATGAAGATGTCGGTTTCACCATCGAAGGGATGAACAACGCCCTGCGGACTTGCCGCGCTTTCCAAGGTGCGCAGGCTGGTGGTGCCCACACAGGCGACGCGCCTGCCACGGGCATGCGCGTCATTCAGCCGTGCGGCCGTGGCCGCGTCCAGAATCGCGCGTTCGGCATGCATGCGGTGCTGCGCCGTGTCCTGGACGGCGACCGGCAAAAAAGTTCCCAGCCCGACATGCAAGGTGACGGCTTCGCGCGAGACGCCCTTCGCCGCCAGCGCCGCAAGCAATTCCGGCGTGAAGTGCAGGCCGGCGGTCGGCGCCGCCACGGAGCCGCTCTCGCGCGCGAACGTGGTCTGGTAGTCCGACACGTCGCGTTCATCCGGTTTGCGCTTGCCCGCGATATAAGGCGGCAAGGGCATTTCACCCTGCGCGGCGATCGCCGCATCCAGGCCTGCGCCGGACAGTGCGAAGCGGATTTCGGCTTCGCCATTCCCGCCGCGGCCCGTCACTTGGGCCTGCAAATCGCCAAACAAAAGCCCGTCGCCCGGCACCAGCTTGCGCGCCGGCCGGGCCAAGACCGAAAAGCGGTCCCGGTCCAGGCGGCGGTGCAACAGGATTTCGACCTTGGCAACCGTGCCGTCGCGCAACCTCTGGCCATGCAGCCTCGCCGGGATCACCTTGGTGTCATTGACCAGAAGCGCATCCCCCGCCTGCAAAAAATCCGGCAGGTCGCGCATGCTGCGATGGGCGATGGCACCGTCCGCCTCGACCACCATCAGCCGCGCGCTATCGCGTGGGCTGGCGGGTCGCAGCGCGATCTGCGCTTCGGGCAATACAAAATCGAACAGGCTGACATCCATGGCGGGGGCCTATATCAGGTCCCCGCCCGCGGTACAGCCTTTAGACAATCAGCTTTCTATAGAGGTGCCAGGTCGCATGCCCCAGCACCGGCACCGCCACCATCAGGCCGACAAAAACCAGTGCCGTGCCCGCAACCAGCAAGGCCGCCACGATCAGGCCCCACAGCGCCATCGGTCCTGGATTGGCCAACACCGCACGGAAAGAGGTGCCGATCGCCGTATCAAGGCCGGTGTCGCGGTCCAGCAGCAAGGGAAAGGAGACCACGCTGAGCATCATGGCCAGCAGGGCAAACAGGAAGCCGACGCTGATGCCCATGACCATCATTTCCTGGCCCGGCGGGGTCAGCAGAACCGCGAGCACAAAGGTGGTGATGTCCACCCGTCCCGGTATGGTGGGCGCCAGGGTGGCTTGGAAAATCGCCCATGCGGTCACCAGCCAGAGCAAAAAGACCGCAATCAGGATCATGCCCAGGGCGGCGATCCCACCAATGGCCGGGGCCTTCAGCACGTCAAAGGCATTGGCCCAGCCGACCTCGACGCCCTGCTCGCGCAGGCGGCTCATCTCGTACAGGCCGACTGCTGCCAGCGGGCCGATGATGGCAAAGCCGGATGCCAGCGGGAACAGGAGCGGCAACAGGTCCGCTCCGAAAGCAAGCCGGGCCAGGACCACGCCGACAATGGCATAAGTCGCGCACAGGAAGATCACGTCGCTGCGATAGGCCTCGAAGTCGGAGAAGCCCTGGCGCAGCGACTGCCAGACATCGGCGGTGGTGATGCGCCGTATCGCAGGCGCCGGCGAATGCGCCGTTTGGCGCATATGATCGACCGAGCGGCCGACCGCTTCGGCGGCATGGGCGGCGGAGACCAGCTGTGCCCCGCTCCATTCAATGGGATTTCGGATGGTCGCCATCATGCTCCTCCAGCGCTTTGCCGGGATGCCTTTGGCCTGGCGGCTTTGCGCCTTGCGGCGGCGGCCGTCGGTCACGGCAAACCCGTGGACCTCTACCAGTGGCGAAACTATAGACCTGCGACAGGACGCCGCGGAAGCGGGATCTTCGCCCCGGAAGAAGCCGCTGTCAGCCCGCGGCGGTCAGGACCGCCGTGATGATCCGGTCCTGGGTGGACTCGTCCAGATAGGGGTGCATCGGCAGGGATACCACTTGGCCGCTCAGGGCCTGGCTGACAGGCGTGGGCACGCTCGGGTAATGGGCATAGGCGGGCTGCCGGGATAGCGGGATCGAGTAATAGACCATGGTCGGGATTCCGGCCTCTTTCAACTTCAGCTGGAATGATGAACGTTCTGCAACCTGAAGTGTATATTGCGCCCAGCTCGAGATGGCACCCTCAATAACCGCAGGCGTTTTGATCCGGTTGGAGCCGGCGAGCGCCGCGCTGTAGCGGTGGGCAATCGCATTGCGCGTTTCGATCTCGTCTTCGAAGATTTTGAGCTTCTCAATCAGAATTGCCGCCTGGATCGTGTCCAACCGCGAGTTCAAACCGATCGCGACATGCTCGTAACGGTCGCTGCCTTGCCCGTGCATTCGCAAGGAGTGCAGCCGGTCTTTCAACTCATCGTCATTGGTGAAGCAGGCGCCGCCATCGCCATAGCAGCCCAGCGGTTTGGCAGGAAAGAAACTGGTCGCCGCGGCGTCGCCGATCGAACCCGTCCGCTTGCCGTCCATCATCCCGCCAAAGCCTTGCGCCGTGTCGCAAAGCAGCTTGAGTCCCTCGCGTTTGGCGATCGGTGCGAGGCTGCGATAGTCGGCGGGCTGGCCGAACAGGTCCACCGGCATCACGACTTTGGGTACGAGGATATTGTCCTTCCTCACCATCGCGATAGCGGCTTCCAGGCTCACAGGATCGATGTTGAATGTGTCGGGCAACACATCGACGAAAACCGGCACCGCACCCGCCAGCGACACCACCTCTGCGCTCGCCGCGAAGGTGAAGGCCGGCACAAACACCGCATCACCCGGCCCCACGCCCCAGGCACGCAAGACCAAAAGCAGTGCATCGGTGCCGTTGGCGCAGCCGATGGCATGCTTCACGCCCGCCCATTGGGCGATGTCCCGCTCGAACTGCGCCACCTGCGGCCCCAGAATCCACTGACCGCCTTCCACCGCCTGTTTGATGGCGGCAATCAGAGGCGCGCCGAGCCGGCGGCGCTGGGCTTGCAGGTCGATGAAGGGGATGGGTTGGCTCACATGTCACCGGGCACGAAATTCACGGTGCTTGTATGCGGCATGGCGTGGCCTACCGACACACGAAATGTTGCAAAATAAATCTTCGCTTATGGCATATCGGTAGCGTTTTATGGTTTGGATTATAAAAGGGGTCAACATGGCGGATGTGCCGCAAAAAGCCGATGTCCGTGTTCAGCATGTGCGCGCGCTGTTTCGCCGCTCGATAGAGCTCAAGGAGAAGCTGATCACTCACCATGCCGACCAAGTCGTGGCCATGGCGGATGTCTGCATCGATTCGCTTTGCAAGGGCGGCAAGCTGCTGCTTTGCGGCAATGGCGGCTCGGCGGCCGACGCCCAGCACCTTGCAGCAGAAATGCTGGTCAGGCTCAGGCCGGACGTGAACCGTGATGGCGTTCCGGCGATCGCGCTTGCCCTGGATTCTTCCTCCATCACCGCTTGCGGCAACGACTATTCTTTCGAGGATTACTTCGCGCGCATGGTCCGTGCGCTGGGCCGGCCCGGCGATGTGCTGATCGCGATCACCACGTCGGGCCGTTCGTCCAATGTCATCAAAGCCATCAAGGCCGCGCGGCAAATTGGCGTGACCACTCTTGGGCTCCTGGGTGGCACCGATAGCCCGGCCTTGGCGGAATGCGACATGGCGCTGGCCGTTCCTTCTGCCGAGACCGGACGCATTCAGGAGGCCCACATCGCGATCGGCCACGCGATCATGGAACTGATCGAGGACGGCCTGATCGTGAGAGGGGCAATCCGGCGTTGCTGATACAAACGGCAATTCTGGTGTGCGGCCCCCGTCCGCTTAGGGGCGAATAGCGTGCCGGAAAGATTCGAGCGCCCGCGAACGCAACTGCCGCAAGGGCTGCGGCGGCCGGCGGTGTTTTTCGATCGTGACGGGGTTCTAAATCGCGACATCGGCTACCTGCACCGGCCGAAGGATTTTGAGTGGCTGGAAGGCGCCAAGGAGGCGGTACGGCTCTGCAATGAGGCCGGCTACCTGGTCTTTGTGGTGACCAACCAGGCTGGCGTGGCGCGGGGCAATTATGGCGAGGAGGACGTGCACAAGCTGCATGCCTGGATGAACTCGGAATTGGCGCTCATCGGCGCGCATGTGGACGCTTTTGAATATTGTCCGCACCATCCGGACGGGCTGGAGGGGCCATACCGGCGCGCCTGCCGGCGCCGCAAGCCGGAACCGGGCATGTTGCTGGATCTGCTGTCCCAATGGCCGGTCGACAAGGATGCCAGTTTCCTGATCGGAAATATGCAAAGCGATCTGGACGCCGCGGCGGGCGCCGGGCTGACGGCCTATCTCTACCGGGGCGGCAACTTGGCCGATTTCGTGGCGGCACGCCTGACACCCGGCTGACGGCGGTCAGGCACCCGTTCAGCCTTCCGTCTCGATCCGCGCTTTCATAATCTTGTCGGGCTCGCCGGTGATGGCGCCGTTATTGTGTTCGCCGCCCTTCTTGATCTTGTCGACATTGTCCATGCCTTCGATCACCTCGCCACAGACGGAATATTGCCGGTCCAGCCAGGGCGCATTGTCGAAGCAGATATAGAACTGGCTGTTGGCGCTGTTGGGATTGGCCGTGCGCGCCGCCGAGACGGTGCCGCGCTTATGCCGTTCGTCGGAGAATTCCGCCTTGAGATCGGGCAGGTCCGAGCCGCCCATGCCGGTGCCGGTGGGATCGCCGCTCTGGGCCATGAAGCCGGGAATGACGCGATGGAACACCACGCCGTCATAGAAGCCCTGGCCTGCCAGCGTCTTGATACGCTCGACATGATTGGGCGCCAGATCCGGACGCAATTTTATCTTCACCGGCCCGTCCTTGAGATCGAGAATGAGATAGTCGGACATTCAGTTTCTTTCCTTGCAATGTTTGATGAGAGCTTGCGCGACAGGCGCCGTGGTGAAAGGGGTGATGTCGCCG
>DATBCP010000224.1:0-9251 GCA_036270435.1 Rhizomicrobium sp.
CGCGGAAGCCGGAACCCTTGAAGCTATTGAAAATTCAGCTGCTTCTTCCCCCTCGCCCGAAACATCTGCTTCGGGTTTTGATGGCCTGGGCCTCTCCCCCGAAATTCTCAAGGCGGTGGCCGACAGCGGCTACACCATCCCCACGCCGATCCAGGCGCAGGGGATTCCTTTCGTGCTCCAGCGGCGCGATATGATCGGCATTGCCCAGACCGGCACCGGCAAGACCGCCAGCTTCACCCTGCCGATGATCGAGATGCTGTCGCGCGGCCGCTCCAAGGCGCGCATGCCGCGCGCCCTGGTGCTGGAGCCCACCCGCGAACTGGCCGACCAGGTGTCGGAAAGCTTCGACAAGTACAGCAAATATTCCAAGCTCAGCCATGCGCTTTTGATCGGCGGCGTCTCGATGGACGACCAGGTCAAGAAACTGGACCGCGGCGTGGACGTGCTGATCGCCACCCCCGGCCGGCTGATGGATCATTTCGAGCGCGGCCGCATCCTCTTGTCCCAGGTCAATATCCTGGTGATCGATGAAGCCGACCGCATGCTGGACATGGGCTTCATTCCCGACGTGGAGAAGATCTGCAAGCTTTTGCCTTTCACCCGCCAGACGCTGTTCTATTCGGCCACCATGCCGCCGGAAATCCAGCGGCTCACCGACCAGTTCCTGCACAATCCAGTGCGCATCGAAGTTTCGCGCCCGGCCACCACCGCGACCAACATTACGCAGGAACTGGTGGACGTGCCCGCCAACGATTGGGCCAAGCGCGAGGCGCTGCGCCGTTTGATCCGCGAGGTGGACGCCACCCTCAACAACGCCATCGTCTTTTGCAACAGGAAGCGCGATGTGGATGTGGTGGCCAAAAGCCTGGCCAAGCACGGTTTCGACGCCGCTCCCATCCATGGCGACCTGGACCAGTCGGTGCGCATGAAGACGCTGGAAAAATTCCGCTCCGGTGAGCTGAAGATCCTGGTGGCGTCCGATGTGGCGGCGCGCGGTTTGGACGTGCCCAGCGTCAGCCATGTGTTCAATTTCGACGTGCCCATCCATGCGGACGATTATGTCCATCGCATCGGCCGCACCGGCCGGGCGGGGCGCAGCGGCCATGCCTATATGCTGGCCACGCCCCGCGACGCCAAATATGTCGAGGCCATCGAAAAACTCACCGCCAAGCCGCTGGCCCGCCGCTCGATGATGGATATCGAGGTACGGGAAGAGAACCGTCCGCGCCGCGACAACAATCGCGATGGGCGCGGCAGGCGCGGCAAGGAGCGTGGCCGAGATGGCAAGCCCCATGACCGGCGCCCGCCGGGCGGCAAGTTTCACGATCATGTCGCGAGCATGGAGCCGACGGAAGTCCGGCCGGAAATTGCAGCCGAGTCCGTCCCGGTCACAACGCCGCAGACCCAAAAAGTCCAGGAGCCGCAGCGGAAACCGAAATCCCACAACGACCGGCATCACGAAAAGCGCGGAAGCCAACGTCAGCACAATGAACAGGCGGCCCGCCCGCAAGCCGTGGACAAGAACGAATTGCCGGCATTCCTGTTTCGTCCCGTCCCGGTCCGCAAGCCGGTTCCAGGGCTGGACTAGCTGTCATAAACCGCGTTAACCGCCGGTTTTTATGGGAATTTGGGCCCAAATGACCCGGGTTACTTAACGCTTTTTACACAGCGGGTGCGCAGACTGCTATGTAACCGAGGGTGGAACCGACCGGGGCTGTGACAGTGCACATTCACGACCGCGAACAGTCTTTTGCGAAAACAGCGCTGGCGCTGATGACCGAAGCCGGCGTTGCGGCGACTCCCGACAATTTCGAGCTGTTCTATGCCTATGCCTCGGGCGAAAACCCCGCCCTCACTCAGGTGATGGCGGCCTTCATCAACACCAAGAAAGAAATCACCGCCGAAATCCTGACCGATCTGAAGCTGCGCTGCCTGTCCGGAGCCCGCACTGCGCAGATGATGGATTCGCTGGGCGGTAATATCGACGGGTTGATCGAGAAGGTACTGAGCCAGCTGGAAAGCTCGGCGCGCGACACCGCCGACTATAAAGACACCTTGTCGGCCGCCACTGGCCAGTTGGTGGCCGAACGCAGCCCCGCCGATGTGCGCAAACTGGTGGACGGGCTGATCGCCGCCACTCGCGCCATGGAGCATCGCGCCAAGAGCCTGGAAGGCGAATTGCAGGCCTCATCGCAACAGGTCAGCGAGCTGCGCACCAAGCTTGCCGATGTGCGCAAGGAGAGCATGACCGATCCCTTGACCCATATCGCCAACCGGAAGGCCTTTGATGAGGCGATCCGGGCCGCCATGATGGCGGTGAATCAGGATGGCGAAGCGGTGACGCTGCTGTTGTGCGACATCGATCACTTCAAGGTGTTCAACGACAATTGGGGCCATCAGACCGGCGATCAGGTACTGAGACTGGTGGCCGCTTGCCTGTCGGAGAATGTGAAGGGCCGCGACACCGCCGCACGGTATGGCGGCGAGGAATTTGCGGTGCTGCTGCGCGGCACCAGCCTAGAGGCCGCCACGCACGTTGCCAATCAGATCCGCACCACGGTCGAAACCAAGAAGCTGGTGAAAAAATCCACCGGCGACATATTGGGTTCCATCACCATCTCGATCGGCGTTGCCCAGTTTGCGGCGGGGGAAACGGCGGAAAGCGCCGTGCGCCGCGCCGACGCCTGCCTCTATGGGGCCAAGCACAATGGCCGCAACCTGGTGGTCAACCAGAGCGATCCGCGTGTGGCGGCGCTGGAGACGAGCGCGGCCTAGCGGGGGTGAGACGCAACCAGCAACGCCGGGCAAATCGATCCAGTGGATCGATTGAGCGGCGAACGCCCCGAGCACATGCGAGGGGCCGGGCTGAAGACGGGTACGGCTTAGCGAGATCTGTTGCTTGCTTTCTTGGCCGCAAGAGCGGCGGCTTCGGCCTTGCGCGCCCAACGCCCGAATTCCTCGGCATCATCCAGCAGCCGATCCGGAACCTCATAGTAAGACATGCTCACGATCTTCCTGCCGCGATTGTAGGTAAAGGGCTCGCAATTTTCGGCCAGAAAGTCGGCGCGGTTGAGATCACCGGCTTTCAGATAGAGCCTGTCCTCAAGAACCAATCCGATCATGGTCTCGCCGGCGTAAAGGCCCTCGCCGCCGAACATGCGCCGGATATGGATTGGACCGAAATTCTTGAAAAGATCGTCGAAACGGCGGGGGTGAGGAGTGGTTCGCCGCAGGCGAACGGAATGGTCCGGTGGACCATTCCCAACGACGAACGCCGCGAGCTTGGGCGAACGGCCGGAACCGCGCTTCATTGCTCCGCCGGCGTAATCGAAACGCTCTCGCCGCAACCACATGCAGATGTCTGGTTAGGATTGTTGAACACAAACCGCGCGCCCAGTTTCTCGCGCACGAAATCCAGTTCGGTGCCGATCAGGAACAGGATGGCCTTGGGATCAATGAATATCCTGACCCCCTTATCCTCCATGACCTCCTCAAAGGGCTTGACCTCCGACGCATAGTCCATGGTGTAGCTCATGCCGGCGCAGCCGCCATTGGTGACACCCACCCGCACGCCCTGAAACTTGCCGTCCGCTTCCGCCATGATCTGGGTGATGCGCGCGGCCGCCGCGTCGGTCAGCTTGACCGGCTTTGGCCGTTCGCGACGGGACTTTGCGATTTTCGTATCCATCAGAACATATTCAGTTCGAGTTTGGCTTCTTCGCTCATCCGCTCCGGCGTCCAGGGCGGATCGAACGTCATGTTGACGGTCACTTCGCCGATGCCCTCGACCAGCTCCAGCGCCGCCTTGACATTGCCGGGCATCTCGCCTGCAACCGGGCAGTTTGGCGCGGTCAAAGTCATGTCCACGGCGACATCCTTTTTGTCGGACACATCCACTTTGTAGATAAGCCCCAATTCATAGATATCAACCGGGATTTCCGGGTCGTAAACAGTCTTCAAGGCGATCACCAGTTTGGCGGTGAAATCGTCCAGTTCCTGCGGACTCAGCGCGGAAGTCTGCGGAGCGGCGGTTTCGCTCATGCGGCGGCCTCCTTCTTGCCCTCTTCCACCGCGTTCTTATAGGTGTGCCAGGCCAAGGTCGCGCATTTCACCCGCATGGGAAATTCCGAGATACCGCCCATTACTTCCAGCCGTTCCCGGTCATCATCCGGCAGGTCGCTGGCATCCTCGCCCCTCACCAGATGCAGGAAACCTTTCATCAGCCGGTCGGCCTCGTGGGCAGTGCGGCCCCTGAGCATCTCGGTCATCATCGAGGCCGAGGCTTGGCTGATGGCACAGCCCTTCCCCACAAACTTGATGTCGGCGACGCGGTTGTCGTCGCCCAGCTTCAGATAGACCGTGACCCGGTCACCGCACAGCGGATTGTAACCCTCGGCCTGGTGGGTCGCACCGTCCAGCACGCCGTGATGACGCGGATGACGCGAATGGTCAAGGATGACTTCCTGATACAGTTCCCGCAGCGCGTTATCCATCACATGAGTATCCCACGGGCCTTATGAAGGCCCGCAATCAACGCGTCGACATCGGCGCGCGTGTTGTAGAGAGCGAAGCTGGCCCGGCTGGTCGAAGTCACGCCGAACCGTTCCATCAGCGGCTGGGCGCAGTGATGCCCGGCGCGGACCGCCACGCCTTCCCTGTCCAATATGGTGGCAAGGTCGTGGGCATGCATCCCCTCCGCCTCGAAGGACAGGATTGCACCCTTGTCGGGGGCGTCCCCGATCACGCGCAGCCAGTTGAACTGGCCGACTTGTTCCCTGGCATAGGTCAAAAGGTCATGTTCATGTGCCGACACCGCCTTGCGGTCAAAGGCGGACAGATAGTCCAGCGCCGTGGCCAGTCCCACGCTTTCGATGATCGGCGGCGTGCCGGCTTCGAAGCGGGCGGGCGGATCGGCATAGCTGATGCGATCCTTGGCCACTTCGCGGATCATCTCGCCGCCGCCCTGGAAGGGCCGCATGGCTTTCAGGTGCGTCCGCTTGGCGTACAGCGCGCCGATGCCGGTGGGGCCGTACAGCTTGTGGCCGGTAATGGCGTAGAAATCGATGTCCAGCGCCTGGACATCCACCATCTCGTGTACGGCGCCCTGGCAGCCATCGGCCAGCACCGGCACACCCTTGGCGTGACTGCGGGCGACAATCTCCTTCAGCGGTGTGACGGTGCCCAAGACATTGGACATGTGCGTGACGGCAACCAGTTTGGTCGCGGGCGTTATGGCCGCATCCAGCGCCTCAATGTCGAGCGAGCCGTCATCGCGCACATCCACCCAGCGCAACACGGCGCCTTGGCGTTCGCGCAGGAAATGCCAGGGCACGACGTTGGAATGGTGTTCCATCACCGTCAGCACGATCTCGTCGCCCGGCTGGATGCGGGGCGCCAGATAGCTGTAGGAAACCAGGTTGATCGCTTCGGTGCCGCCTTTGGTGAAGACGATCTCGTCCTCGCGCGCGGCATTGAGGAATTTCTGCACCGTGCGCCGCGCCGCTTCATAGCGGTCTGTGGCGGCGGCGGAGAGGAAATGCACGCCGCGATGGACATTGGCATATTCGGTTTGGGCGAAGTCGCGCATGCCGTCCAGGACGATGCGGGGTTTCTGCGCGCTGGCGCCGGAGTCCAGATAGACCAGCGGCTTGCCATAGACAGTGCGCGACAAGATTTCGAAGTCGGCGCGGGCCTTTTCGACATCGAAGGAGGCCGCGATTTTTCCGGGCGCGTTCATGCGATCCCCTTCAGCGCCGTCAACAGCTCGGCGCGCACCAGTTCGCGCTGGTCGGTATTCTCTATTTCCGCGATCGCGTCTTGCAGGAAGGCTTGCAGCAGCAAACCGCGCGCTTGGGCTTCCGGAATGCCACGCGCGCGCAGATAGAACAGCGATTCCGCATCCAGGTCGCCCACCGCAGCGCCATGGGCGCATTTCACGTCGTCGGCGAATATCTCCAGCTCCGGCTTGAGATCGGCCTCGGACTGATCACCCAAGAGCAGCGCCTTGGCGGTCTGGCTGGAGTCGCTGCCGTCAGCGCCTTTGGCCACCGTCACCTTGCCCTGATAGACCGCCCGCGCCTGGCCGGCCGCGACATGCTTGAACAATTGGGTGCTGTTGGTGTCACCTTGGCGATGGATCACATGGGTGGTGACATCGCTGTGGCGCTTGCCGTCCAGCACCGCCACGCCGGAGAGATGGGCTTCAGCGCCCTCGCCTTCCAGCGCGATCTCCAGCTCCATGCGCGCCAGCTTGCTGCCGAAGGCGGCGAAATGACCGCGATACCGGCCGCCGGCGGCGATGTGCAGGGAAGCTTCCTCCACCAGCACGGCGTCCGGGGCATTGGGCGAAATCCGCACATGTTCCAGGCGGGCATTTTCCCCCAGGGAGATCTCCAAGCCGACATTGCGGAAGTCCGCGGCGCCCACCCCCTCCACCAGGGTCAAGGACGCGCCCTTTTCCAGCACCAGGAGCGCGCGCACATGACCGGCGCCAAAAAATTCCACTTTCATCGGGGCGGTTATCATCGCACCCTCAGGCACACGGAACGCCACGCCACCGGCCGACAAGGCCAGCGAGGCCGCGCTCATCACATTCTGGGTGGGACGGGCGACATGCGCCATCACCCAGCTAGGCGGATTGGGCTGGGCGAGATCGAACATCTCCACCCCGGCCGGAAGATTGCCCACCAACCATTCCGCCATCACCGCGCCGAGACCTTTTTCGCCCAGCGCAGATTTGAGGTCGGAATATTTCCACTCCTCGATGCGGCGATGCGGCATGCCGCGGGAATGAACCACGGCAGCGGCTTCGGCCTTGCGGTCGAGATTCAGTGCCAGCGTCATGCCGGCTCCTTCACGAGTTGCTCATACCCCTTGGCTTCCAGCTCCAGCGCCAATTCCTTGCCACCTTCCGCCACGATCCGGCCGCGTGCCAGGACATGGATGCGGTCGGGCACGATGTAATCCAGCAGGCGCTGGTAATGGGTGATCACCAGCATGGCGCGCGACGGATCGCGCAAGGCATTGACGCCTTCGGCCACCAGACGCAGCGCGTCGATATCCAGGCCGGAATCAGTTTCGTCCAGGATGGCCAGCTTGGGCTCGAACAGCGCCATCTGGAGAATCTCCAGCCGCTTCTTCTCGCCGCCGGAAAAGCCCACATTCAAGGCCCGCTTGAGCATCTCTTCCGAGACGTTCAGGGTCTTGGCTTTGGCGCGCACCAGTTTGAGCACACTCACCGCATCCAGATCGGATTCGCCGCGCTCGCGGCGCTGGGAATTGAGCGCGGTCTTCAAGAAGGTCATGGTGGTGACGCCGGGAATCTCCACCGGATACTGCATGGCCAGGAATACACCCTTGGCAGCGCGCTCTTCCGGCGGCAGCGCCACCAGATTCTCGCCGTTATAGGTGATGCTCCCTTCGGTGATGTCGTAGCCGTCGCGGCCGGCCAGTACATACGACAGAGTGGACTTGCCGGAGCCGTTGGGGCCCATGATGGCATGCACCTCGCCCGGCTGGATCGACAGGCTGAGACCCCTGAGGATCTCCCTGCCCTCGACCGCGACATGAAGGTTCTTGATCTCCAGCATTATTCGCCGTCCCAATAGTCAGCCGCCGCGAGCCGGCCGCGGCCGGAATAGGTCGCGGTGGCGCGGTTATTGCTCTTCGCGCCCGCCCACATCCCGATCTTGCCGGAGTCGGGATATTCGACGATGTCGAAACCTTCATTGTTGGAGAAGCCCAGATAGCGCAGCGGCTCGCTACCGCTGTTGATGATCTGGTGTGCCGGCCCGCCGGCAGGCGCGCCCAGGCAATCGCCGGCCCTGACCGCAACGCGCTCTTCGCCGAACCGGTATTCGCCGGCACCCGACAGGACCACGAACATTTCATCGCTGCCATGATGGCGGTGAAAGGGGAATGCCGTCTTGCCGGGGGCAATCACGTGAAGCGTGCAGCCCAGCTTTTCCAGGCCCAGTGCGCGCCCGATGCCGCCAAACTGCCCGGCGAACTTTTCGCCATGCGAAAAGCTTTCCATGTCCAGCGCGTCGAAATTCACCACGGCCCGGCTCATCCTACGCTTCCTTCCAGGCTGATACCCACCCGCTTCTGCGCTTCCACCGCAAATTCCATCGGCAGCTGCTGCAGCACTTCCTTGCAGAAGCCGTTGACGATCAAGGACACCGCCTCGTCCTGCGGGATGCCGCGGGCCAGGCAGTAGAACAGCTGGTCCTCCGCAATCTTGGACGTGGTCGCTTCATGTTCGATCCGTGCGGTTTTGTTGCGGCTTTCGATATAGGGAACCGTATGGGCACCGCATTCGCCGCCGATCAGCAGCGAATCACATTGCGTATAGTTGCGTGCGTTTTTCGCCTTGCCATAGACCGAAACCAGCCCACGATAGGTGTTCTGCGCCTTGCCCGCGCTGATCCCCTTGGAGATGATGCGCGAGCGGGTGTTGGCGCCCAGATGGATCATCTTGGTGCCGGTGTCGGCCTGTTGGAAATGGTTGGCGATGGCGATGGAATAGAATTCCCCCACACTGTCGTCGCCGCGCAGGATGCAGCTGGGATATTTCCAGGTGATGGCCGAGCCGGTCTCCACCTGGGTCCAGCTGATCTTGGACTTTTTGCCCCGGCAATCGCCGCGCTTGGTGACAAAATTGTAGATGCCGCCCAGCCCGTTCTCGTCGCCTGGATACCAGTTCTGCACTGTCGAGTATTTGATTTCGGCATTGTCCAGCGCCACCAGCTCCACCACCGCCGCATGCAGCTGATTCTCGTCCCGCTTGGGCGCGGTGCAGCCTTCCAGATAGCTGACATAGCTGCCTTCGTCGGCGATGATCAGCGTGCGCTCGAACTGGCCGGTCTCGCTGGCATTGATGCGGAAATAGGTGCTGAGTTCCATCGGGCAGCGCACACCCTTGGGCACATAGACAAAGGTGCCGTCGGAAAACACCGCCGCATTCAGGGTGGCGAAGAAATTGTCGGTGACCGGCACCACGCTGCCGAGATATTTCTTCACCAGGTCGGGATAGTCGCGGATCGCCTCGCTGATCGGGCAGAAGATTACGCCCGCCTCGTTGAGCTTTTCCTTGAAGGTGGTGGCGACATAGACACTGTCGAACACGGCATCCACCGCCACGCCGGCCAGCGCCATCTGCTCATGCAGCGGGATGCCCAGCTTGTTGTAGGTCTCCAGCAGCTTGGGATCGACCTCATCCAGCGATTGCTTCTTGGGCGTGTTCTTGGGCG
>DATBCP010000225.1:0-5491 GCA_036270435.1 Rhizomicrobium sp.
TCTGTGGACTCGTCTACAGTCCCGCAGTATCCGCATACGCGGCCATCCGCCCAGAGCAGGGCTTCGAGCCAAACCCGAGCCTTTTCAGGCTTCTGGAAAATCGGGTTTTCGAGAGGGGATTTCTCTGTTTTGGCCATGGCCTATCTCCTTGATCCATAATATGGACCCGGAAGATTGCTGAGTAAAGTATATAATGGCCTTTCCAGGCCCTTCCCAAGGCCTTCCCCCCGCAGCTAAATTCGGTTCCAACCACAAAACGGGGGATGAAAATGGGTGGAATCAAAACTGCGGCTTTGGGCCTGGCGGCGGCTCTGGCGATGGCCGCGACCGCCGACGCCGCGTCCTGGATGACCCTGACCTCGACCTCGATCAAGGACGGCGCGCGCATTCCGGTGCGCTTCGGCGGCGACGACCAGAAGCGCGCCTGCTCGCCCCGCAATCCCGCCATCTGTCCCTGCCCCGGCAAGAATGTCTCGCCCGAACTCGCCTGGCACAACGCGCCCGCCGGCACCAAAAGCTTCGCCATCCTGATGTATGACGTGGATGGCCAATATGGCGCGGGCGTGTCGCACTGGGTCGCCTACAACGTCGCCCCCAACACCACCGAGTTGAAGGAAGGTGACGGCACCAACGGCGTCGGCTTCACCGGCGGCGCCGGCACGCGCAACAATCCCAATTATATCGGTCCCTGCCCGCCGCAGGGCGACGGTCCGCATCATTACCTGATCACCGTGATGGCGACGGATCTGGAGCCGAACCTGCCGGCCGGCCTCACCCGCGATCAGTTCCTGGCCCAGACCAAAGGCCATCTGTTGACCAGCGCCACCATCGGCGGACTGTTCGCCCGCGAATATCAATAAGAAGAACCGTCAGGGACCCGTTCATGAAGACGATCGCATTCGCATGCGCCTGCCTTGGATTGGCAGGCTGGGGCGCGCCGGCTATGGCGAAAATCGAGAAAGCGCCTTGGGGCGAGAGCCCCGATCACCAGAAGGTCGACATCTACACCCTGACCAACCAGCACGGCATGAGCGCGCGGATCACCAATTACGGCGCCTTTTTGGTCAGCCTGAATGTCCCCGACAAGAACGGCAAGTTGGCGGACGTGGTGCTGGGCTATGACAAATTGGAAGACTATACCCACGGCACGACCTATGGCGCGGTGATCGGCCGCTTCGCCAACCGTATCGGCGGGGCGCAATTCACGCTGGAGGGCAAGACCTTTCACCTCAAGGCCAACTCCGGGCCCAACAATATCCATGGCGGCCCGGTCGGCCTTTCCTATCATGTCTACAGCGCCACGCCGCTGGACGGTCCTTCGCCTGCGCTGATTCTGCACATGGTCAGTCCCGATGGCGACCAAGGTTTCCCTGGCAAGCTGGATTTCACCGTCACCTACACGCTGACCGCGAGCAATGCGCTGAAGATCGAATACCGCGCCACCACCGACAAGCCGACGGTGCTCAATCCCACCAACCATTCCTATTTCAACCTGAAAGGCGCAGGCAACGGCGATGTGCTGAACCACCGCCTGCAAGTCTATTCCGATGCGGTGACGCCCACCGATGCCAATCACATGGCGACCGGCGAAGTGATGAAAGTGTCGGGCACCGGTTTTGATTTCACCAGGCCCAAGCCCATCGGCAAGGACATCAGCGGGCCCGATCCCGCGATCGTGGCGACGCCGGGCTATGACATCAACTTCATCGTGCGCGGACCCATGGGCAAACTGCGTCCCGCCGCGCATGTGGTGGAACCGGAGTCAGGCCGGGTGATGGATGTCTGGACCACGCAGCCGGGCGTCCAGCTCTATTTGCCCAACAATGAGAAGCCCATGATCGGCAAAGGCGGGGCGCAATATATCAAGCGCGGCGCCTTCTGCCTGGAGACCCAGCATTTCGCCAATGCCCCCAATATTCCGGCCTTCCCCACCACAGAGCTCAAGCCGGGGAAGATCTTCTATCAGGTGACGGAATTCCGCTTCTCCACTGCTCATTGAATCGAGACAGCGCGACCAAAGCAAAACTGCACGCCGCGAGCCCGCGCCGTGCAGCCTGTTTTCGAAAGCGCGGTCGGACCTTAGAGCAAGTTAAGGCCAGATTTAAGCCGCTGCGTTGCGTTGCGGCGAGGCGATCCGCCAGGGTCGGTAGCGACAGCGTACCGACGCCGAAGAGCGTATCGGGAATACGGTCGAGGACGGCGACGCCGCGGGGGCCCGCCGCAACGCAACCCGAAGGGCCGGGGTCTTTTGCGTCGTGGGTTCGTCGAAAGGCTTGCCCGTATTCCCGATACGCTGCTCGCGCCTTTCTCCTGCCCACGCCACAAAATCCACCCGGCGCGGCGATTCAATCTGACCTTAACTTGCTCTAGGACGAGGTCGCGGTGCTGCTGGTGGTGGTGGGCTGATTCGGGGTGTTGTCGTCGCCGGACGCCGCAAGCGCGATGACGGTCAAAGCGATAATACCGAGGCCGGCCGCTGTGATCAAACTCCCGGTGCTCATCTCAGCCTGCTGGACACCCGCCGGCTTGCCGGCGGCAAGCGGATCTGCCCAAGCGAGCGGCGAAACAACCAGGCCAGCGGCGACAATGAAACCAAACAATTTTGGCATGTAACGAACCCTCGCGCGCATTTATAATTTTCGACGTAATCCGCACGGTGGCGCAGCAAAGACAAGAAAGCCCGCCCCCAAATTGGGTACCACACCAGGTACGCCAAAGAAAGAAGGGCGCCGCCGCGCGCGGCGCCCTTTTTATGAGAAATTGTCAGCCTACTTCTTGCGGTTGGCCCAGGGACCGACTTCCGGCACCGGCTGCGTGTTGGCCAGGCTTCCCAGTTCGACGGCCATACCATTGGCCATGGGGCTGGCTTCGCTGCCGCCCTGGAAACAGGTGAAGTCCGGACGGTCTTTCCAGGCAAACGGACCGCAAAGCCGGACATGCGCCTTGATGGCGGCGTCATGCACGATGTTGATCTCCCGCTCATAGTCGGGATCGCCCTGTTTGTAGCCGCCAAAATTGCCCAGGTCGCCGGATGCGGCAAAGATCGCCGTGACGCCGGGGATCTTGGCGATGCGGTCGGCATCCTTGAGGCCATCCAGGGTCTCGATCATCAGGACCAGCACCAGATTGTCGTTGATGGTGTTGCGATAACCGCCCGGCACATCCTTGTATAAGCGGAAAGCCTGGCCGCCGCCATTGCTTCGCCTGCCCAGCGGCGGGAAATAGGCCCAGTTGCGCGCCTTGATGGCCTCCTCATAGTTACGCACCGTGGGCACAACCAAGACCAACGCGCCTGCATCCAGCGCATGCTGTTCCTCGCGCTCGTCCGTATAGGCCACGCGGATGCCCGGCACCGCCTTGGCATAGGGGCAGGCCGCGAACATGTCCTGCACGTCCTGCCAGCTCCTGGCATCGTGCTGCATCTCGGTCCAGATGAAGTCATAGCCGGCATTGGCTCTCTCGCAATAGACTTTGGGATCGGTGGCGGAGAAGACCGTGCCGCCCACCACCTTCTCGCCGCGCATCATCTTGATCTTGGCCGGATTCCAGATCTTGGCGCCGGGAGGCGCATCCCAGGCGTGACCGTACTTCCATTTGGTCATGTCGTATGGGCCTTGGTTGACCGCGCCCGGGGGAGCAACATCAATGGCATGGCTGTCCAGGCCCGCCTTGGCCGCCAAGGGATACTTGGCCTGGGCGGAGGCGACATTGTCCTCATTGGCCTGGCTAAAGGCCTTGCCAGAACTCAGATAGAGCCCGCCGGCGCCGACGGCGGCAAGCAGCGCCGCAGATAACAGAAAGCGTTTCATGGTGAGTTTCTCCCCTCGTTTTTTTTTGGACAGTTACGGCCGATTTAGGCGGCAGCTAATCAGGACGAACCTTCCAGGTCAAACACCTGGATGGCCGGGTCGTGAAGTTCACCCTCCGACCGCGCTTCGCGCGGATCGGGGGGGCCGTGGCCGGGTCAAGCCCGGCCATGGACGCGCCGCAGCATGGCTTTGTAAGCTGCGAGAGCAAGCTAAGGCCAGATTGAACCAGCTGCGTTGCGTTGCGGCGAGGCGATCCGCCAGGAGCCGTGCGAAGAGCGTATCGGGTAATACGGTCGAGCACGGCGACACCGCGGGCGCCCGCCGCAACGCAACCCGAAGGGCCGGGGTCTTTTGCGTCGCGGGTTCGTCGAAGGGCTTGCCCGTATTCCCCGATACGCTGCTCGCGCCCTTCTCCTGCCCACGCCGCAAAATCCCTCCGGCGCAGTGGCTCAATCTGGCCTTAGCTTGCTCTACAACCGGAGGACATATGAAGCCGTTTCTGATTGTCGCAGCCTTGGCGCTGGCCGCCACAATGCCGGCCGAGGCCGGTATCCAGGTCCAAGCCTGGGGTGGGATACGCGGCAAGGGCGTCGACCTTTTCATCCTGACCAACGCGCGGGGCATGGAGGCCCGGATCACAAATTATGGCGCCGTAATCACCGCCATCCGCGTTGCGGGCCGGGACGGCAGCAAAGCCGATGTGGTCCAGGGCTTCGACAGCCTCGCCGACTATACCGGCCCCGACTATAAGGGCCGCTATGGCGCCGTGATCGGCCGCTTTGCCAACCGCATCAAGGACAACAGCTTCCAGATCGGGGGCGTCTCCTATCGCATTTCCCGCGATCCTTACACGCTGAAAGAGACCGAAAATCGTCCCTATGATGAGCGGGTTTGGGACGCCGAGACCAAGGATGGCAACGAGCCGCAGCTGATCCTGTCCCTGACCGACCGCAATGGCAGCATGGGTTACCCCGGCACGGTGAAAGTCCAGGTGACCTATACCTTGACTAGGAACAACAGCTTGCGCATCGCCTATCATGCCAGGAGCGACAAGGACACGATCTTCAACCTGACCAACCATGCCTATTTCAACATGGCGGGCGATGCCAGCGGGTCGGTGCTGGACCAATTGCTGACGGTGAACGCCGATAGGATCACGGCGGTGGACGACAAGAATGTCCCCACCGGAGAAATGCGCGCCGTTGCAGGCACGCCATTCGATTTTCGCCAGCCCACCCCGATCGGCACCCACATCAATGACCCCGATCCTTTGCTCCAAAGGGCGGGCGGCTTCGATCACAATTTCGCGCTGAACGGCAAGCCTGGCCGTTTGCACCTGGCGGCGCGGCTGGAAGATCCCAAATCCGGGCGCGTGTTGGAGGAGTGGACCACGCAGCCGGGGCTGCAGGTCTACAGCGCCAACTACGCGCCGCCGAGCGTGGCGCTGGCAAAGGGCTATGCCATTCACAGCGCGGTGGCGCTGGAAGCCCAGGGTTTCCCCAACGCACCGAATATTCCGAGCTTCCCCAGCACCTTCCTGCCGCGCGACACGCCCTATGACGAAGTGACGGAGTACCGGTTTAAGGTGGCGCTGTAGTTGCCCCCTCCGACCTACGCATCGCAAGCGATGCTACGGTCGCCTCCCCCAATGCAAGCGCGCTGACGCGCGCGCGGGGGAGGCG
>DATBCP010000226.1:0-4179 GCA_036270435.1 Rhizomicrobium sp.
CTGCAGGCCGGTGTTGGAACCCGGCGCTTCCCGCCAGTTTCCGTCCGCCCGGGCATAGGCGCCGCCATTGTCTAGGTCGATGGCGAATCCCACATTGGCCGATCCCTTGCCGGTTTCCGTGCGGTGAATACGCAGGGGCAACACGACGCCATGCCCTTCGGGATTGTGATAGCCGGTTTCCAAAAGAACGTCGCCCAACTGGGCAATCTGGCCGCGGTCGATCGACAGCTCGAAATACCACTTGCCCTTGGCCTGGGCGACTGTGCTTGCAATCATATAGCCTTCGTCATGATAGGCCATATTTCTGGGCGCGGCGGCGGATAAGTCCAGTTCGAACCGGGGGGCTTGCGGCGCGGCAGGCATGGGCTGGGCGGCCCCTCCCCGCGGCAATAGATCATTCAGCGCGGTCACGCGGGCGAAGGTATAGCGCGTGACACACATGGTCTTGGCGTCACTGGCCAATATCGTTTGCAGCCACTTCTCGCGGTCCGTTTCTTTATTGTCCAAGGAGCAGGTCGCGTCGCGCTTCTTGAGCCAGGCGCGCTGCTCGTTGCGCAGCAAGGTCTGGCCTGCAGCATCATGCGATGCCATCAATAGCTTGTAGGCCGCGTTGATGCGTGCATCGGAATCCCGCAGGTCTTGCGCCAGGCACGATTTGATCTCTTCCGGTGCCGTGGCTGTCGCGCAATTCGCGAAAGCCGGACCCGCGATGAAAAGAAATATGCAGCTCGATAGTGTTTTAAAAATCGGCTTCATGCGCCCCCTGAATTCCATTTGGAAAACCACTCTCCGAACTCTGAGAGCAATCTTACTTCGGTTTCAATACACCAGCGCGACTGCAATGGGTACGCACGGAAGCGAGCAATTGACAACAACTGCTCGACTGACGAATTGTCAGTGCACCCCTCTCGCGGGATTAGCCGGCGAGCGACAGCAACATTCCCGTCACCACTCCAGCAGCATCAACGATATCGAATGATGCGGCATCTCGATGCTGACCGTCGCGGCCCCGTTCCTCACCTCGATCCAGCGCGGCGCGTCCAGCAATTGCAGCCCATCCTTGCCCTTCAATTCCCCATATTGCGCCGGCGAGGGATTCTGCGGCGACCCCATCGCTTTCCAGGCCGTATAGGCATTGGAATGGGTGTCGTCGATGCGATAATGGGTGAGCCGCGCCCGTGATGCCGCCTTCGGCAGGCCGGTAATCGTCACATTTGCGGGCACCGACGGTCCGGGTTTTTCCGCATCCTGGTAGTTCCACAGCATCACCGCCGCCTGTCGCGCATCGGCGGTGGCAAGGGCATCGATGTCGGAGTTGCCCACACCGGACGCGATAATGTCGTCCAGTCCCACCTGCCCGCTGCTTGTCGCGGCAACACGCTGCCCCTTCATCAGCGCCGCCATGCGGAAGAAATTCAACACCGGCTTGTCGACACCATTGGTGGAAAGCGAACGGAAGCCTTCGAAATAGTCCTTGTTTTCGAATTCGAACGACCAGCTCAGCATGGAGATCAGGTTGACCTTGTGCCGGTCAGCCAGCTCGAACAGCCCCTTGTAGGCGGCGGCGGTGTAGGACGGATACAGCGTGCCGTTGCGATAGCCATTGGCCGGATTGACCTTCATGGAACAGGCGGCGCAGCCTTCCGGGTCGGCTTCACTCAGGATGATCGGCAGCATGTTCATCTTGTGCCGGGCCACGATCTCAAAGCCCTTGTCCACGTCGTTCAATTCCTTGGCGAGGCCCATCACCACCTCGCCGCCCTGGATCTGCGGCCGGCCCTTGGCGTGAAAGGAGATGAAGTCCAGCGGCACTTTGGCAGTCGTCACATGGGTGAGGAAGTCATCCAGGAACTTATAGGCATTGGCGCCGCCCGGCCCGGTCGAGGCGGGACCGCCCACCTTGGCGTCCGGTAGCGCGGCGCGAATGCCGGCGGCCGCCCGGTCGTAAAGCTCCCAATATTGCTGCGGCGTGCCATGCCAGTAATCGATATCCGGCTCGTTCCACACTTCGAAATACCAGCCGCGCACGGTATCGGCACCATAGCGCTGGGCCAGATGCGCAACCACCACCCGCACCAATTCCTGCCATTTGGCATAATCCTTGGGCGGAGCTTGCACGCTGCCCGCGGTGGTGCGGCCGGGATAATGGACCTGGTAGTCGTTGGCGCCGCTGGTGAGGTCTTTTGGCATGAAGCCCAGCTCTACCATCGGCACAACCCCGGCCGCTTTGTATTCGTCGAAAATCCCATCCAGGATCGCGAAGTCGTAGACCGGTTTGCCGCCGGCATCCTCGCGATAGACGTTGGTCGAGCTCCATTTCAACTCCGGCATGCCGTCGCCCGAGGTCAGGAGATGATGGGCGCGGATATGGACCGGCACGGGGCTGAGGTCCCGCAATTCACGCAGCAGCTTCTTGCCGTCGCGGCCGGTGGTGAAATTGGCTTCGTCATAGCCGAACCAGGCATAGATCGGCTTGTAGGGGCCGAGCTTGCGGCTCAAATCCACCGTTATGCCGACCGGCCTCTCTTGCGCCCATGCGCCACTGCTGACCAGCAGGGCCGCCAATCCCCAAGCCACGAACCGCATCCATGCCTCCCATATGACGACAGGCGCCTGTCGCGTTATTTGTCAGACATGTTAATTTAAGGTGGGGAAGAATCGCCATGAAAAAAGCCATCCTGCTGATGTTTGGCGTACTGGCGCTGAGCGGCGCATACGCGGCCAGTTCTTCCTATCCCGACTGGGCCTATGCCGTGCCGACACCGGAGAATGAGGCGACCGCGCCGCGTGACGACGGCACCCAATTCACCTTGCCGGGGTCGCAAGGCCATTTCACCCGCGGCCAGATCAGCGGCGCCAACCACACGCCGCCCGCCGATTGGTATCCGGGCGATCATCCCGCCATGCCCAAAATCATCGCAGCCGGGGACGCCGCGCGTGGCATAACCGCCTGCGCCGGCTGTCATTATCCCAATGGCAAGGGGCGGCCGCAGAATGCGGGTATCGCCGGGCTGAATGCGGACTATCTCGCACGTCAGTTGCATGACATGAAGACGGGCCTGCGCAAAAGCGCGGAACCGCGCAAGCACAATGCCCGGCAGATGGTGGATTTCGCGCGCGCGATGTCGGACGCGGAAATGACCGAGGCAGCGGCTTATTATGCCGCCCTGCCCCACGCCGTTCCCATCCGGGTGGTGGAAAGTGCCAGCGTTGCAAAAATGCGCAGCCAGGAAGGCATGTGGCTGCCGCATGAAAGCGGCGTCCAGGAACCGATCGGCGACCGGGTGATCGAGACTCCGGCGAATGTGGACCGCGAGCAGTTGCGCGATCCCCATGCCGGATTCATCGCCTATGTGCCCAAGGGCGCGATCGCCAAGGGCCGCCGCCTCGCCGCCACATTGGAATGCGCCGGCTGCCATGGCGCCGGCCTTCATGGCATGGACACGACGCCCGCTATCGCGGGGCGCTCGCCCAGCTATCTGGCGCGGCAATTGTACGACTTCCAGCAAGGCACAAGACATGGCGAAATGGCTGCGGCGATGGGGCCGGTCGTGGCCAAACTGAGCGGCACCGATATCGTGAGCCTGACGGCCTATGTGGCGTCTTTGCCGGTAAAATGATGAACAAACCCGTTGTGGCTGTGACGTTCGGCGACGCCTCGGGCATCGGCCCGGAATTGGTGGCCAAGCTTGTGGCGAGGCCTGAGGCACGCGCCGCAGCCAATATCGTGCTTCTGGGCGATGCCTGGGTGTGGGCGCAAGGCCAGCACATTGCCGGCACGGACACCGGAACGGGCACCGCCGTCAGAACCATCCAGGATTGGATCCAGGCGCGGGGTGGAGATGGCACGCCCATGCTGTTGGAAACGGACACCGTGGCCCAAGCCGACATTGTGCCGGCGCAGGTCACGGCGGCAGCGGGCAAGGGGGCCCGCCTGGCCCTGACCGCTTGCCTGGAGGCTGCCAAGCGCGGCGACATCGATGCCATCTGTTTTGCGCCGCTCAACAAGCTGGCGCTGAAGAAAGGCGGCATGGCGGGCGAGGACGAGCTGCATTTCTTCGCCGATTATCTCGGCGTCAAAGACTATTTCTGTGAGTTCAATACGCTGGGCAGGCTGTGGACCTCGCGCATCTCCAGCCACATTCCGCTGGCCGATATTCCCAAAAATGTCACCAAGGA
>DATBCP010000227.1:0-3106 GCA_036270435.1 Rhizomicrobium sp.
GCGGCGTTCGTGTGGCGGCGCTTCGAGGCCTCGGACCTGCCGACGCCGATGTTCGCTTGCGTGCTGGTGACGGTTCCCGCGAACACACTGATCGCGACCTTACCGACCGACCGCATGCCGGCCTTTCTCGCGCCGGGAGATTGGGACATCTGGCTGGGGGAAAAGCCAGCGACGGTCGACGAGGTCAAAGCCTGCCTCAAGACGGTCGAAGGGATGCGCTGGACGATGGCGAAAGAAGAACGCCAGGCGGGGGCGAAACGCGGCAAGCCGACCGTATCGAATCCCTCCGGACTGTTTTAACCTTCGCCGCCTTGGCAGGCCCGACGGGACGGTCGAGAATGGAAGTGCCCAGTTTTGGCAAGGAGCCCATGACCATGTCCGACTCCGAAACCATCCTCATCGCCGAGACCGGTCTGGGCAAATATCAGATCGAGGCGCGGATGGGCGACGCCGCACTCCTGATCGACGAGCCGGTATCGGCGGGCGGGCTGGGCTCGGGGCCCAATCCCTATGACATGATCGCTGCGGCGGTTGGGGCCTGCACGGTGATGACCATCCGGCTTTATGCCAACCGCAAGAATTGGCCCCTCACCCGGATACGCGCCGCCGTCCGCCACAGCCGTCCCAATCTGGAGGCCAAAGACCGGTTCGAGCTGGCCATCACCCTGGAGGGAGACTTGGACGATGCCCAGCGGGCGCGGATGATGGAGATCGCCGAGCGCTGCCCGGTGCATCTGACCTTGTCGCGCGGCTCCGACGTCCAGGCACGATTGGTGCCGGAGGAGAAGGTCGAAGCCATGCGTCCGATCAAAAGCGCCGGCCATATGAGCTGCATGGTGGAATCCTGCGTCGACTAGATTTCCCTTTGTCTGTTGCCATTTGTCTCTTATAAGAGACGAATGGATATCATTGAAGACAGGACGGATAACCCCGAAGCGCAGACCGTATCCCAGATCGCCCAGCGGATCCGGCTGGAGCGCGACCTGCGCAACTGGTCTCTGGCCGAGCTGGCGGAACGATCCGGCGTCTCCAAGCCGATGATCTCCAAGATCGAGCGCAAGGAGGTCAGCCCCACCGCCGCCATCTTGGCCCGGCTGGCGGCTGCGTTTGACTTGACCTTGGCCACCTTGTTGCTCCGGGCCGAAGGCGGTCCCCGACTGTCCCGCGCCGCCGCCCAGCCGGTATGGCGCGACCCTGCCACCGGCTATATGCGCAAGCAGGTGTTCAGCCGATCCGACCATCCGCTGGAACTGGTCGAGGTGGAGTTGCCGGCCGGGCAGAAAGTAAGCTTTCCCGCCTGGTCCTATGCGCATATCCGCCAGATTGTTTGGGTGCGCAAAGGCCGGCTGGTTTTGAGCGAGGCCAATGCGCGTCATGAATTGCGGGCCGGCGATTGTCTGGGCTTCGGGCCCCCATCGGCGGTGACATTCGCCAATGAGAGCGAGACCTCCTGCTCCTATGTCGTGGCGCTGGCCCGGAGTTGAGCATGGAGATCGTCGCCGTCACCGACACCCCTGCCATCCGTGGCGGCCTGCGCGATCTGTTGGTGGATGTGGTCAATGCCGGCGGACTGGTGCATTTCATGGCACCCTTGGCATCCGCAGAAGCGGAGGATTTTTGGGACGGCGCCTTCATATCGATGGCGCGCGGCGAAAGGCTGATGTTCGCTGCCTTTGATGGCGCATTGCTGGTGGGCACTGTGAGCGTCATCTTGAAATCCCCGCCCAATGCGCCACACCGCGCCGAAATCGCCAAGATGATGACCTTGAGCACGCATCGCCGCCGCGGCATTGCCCGCGCCTTGCTCCGCCATGCTGAGCGCCAAGGGTTGAAATACGGCAAGACCCTGCTTACCCTGGACACCGCCGCTGATGGCGGATCTTCGGAATTGTATGAATCGGAAGGCTTCATTTTCATGGGCGGGATGCCCGGCCATGCCTATCGGCCGCATGGCGGATTGTGCGCCACCCGCTTCTATTACAAGCAGCTCAGAAATAGTCAATAACTTTGACTATCAATCACATTGACAGTAAATAGACCTCGTCCATCCCCGAGGCTGCCATGACCGACGACAATCCCTGGTACGATTCCCTGGTCTTCCCGGCCCTGCTGCGCTGGGCTCGCGACACCTATGGCGAGGCCATGCGCAAGGCGCTGGCCGAGGCCGGCTGCGACGACATTCCGCCCAATCGCATGTATCTGATCGGCGGCGCATCCATGGGGGCTGAGGATGTCCCCCTCAGCGTGATGATCAAAGAGCTCAAGGCCTCCAAGCAGGCGACCGGCCAGCTGGTGGATACGCTGGTGCTGCGTGGCTATCTCAAGCGCGAGCCCGATGAACAGGACCGCCGCCGCTTCACCATCCGGTTGACCGAACGCGGCTGGCATGCGGCCGCGGCCCAGCGCGAAGCCCGCGAGAAGATCGATGCCGAACTGGTCGCGCGGGCCGGCGCCGATGCGGTGGCCGCCGCACGCAAGACCCTGGGCCTATTGGTGGAAATCGGACACCGCGCGGAGTAAGGCCGCACGACAGGATATGGCAATCAAATGGCCATGTTGCGCGCGTCATGAATCTGCAACAAACCGCCGCAGCCGGGAACATTGCGGGCCGCTGCCGTCCCGTTTTACCCTCCCGCCATGGCATACAAAATCCAATATTTCCGGGACGGTAAGCACTATGCGGACGTCTATTGGGACGCACCGCTGCCCCAGACCCGGGAGACCGCCCGCGGCGGTCTGAAGCGCAATCGCGCCGAATATGCGACGATCCTCGACTTGGATCATGACGCAAAGCCGGTCGAGACCCTGCGGCTCAACTAACAATCATCAGCCCGGGTGGTAGCGCTGTCATGGACGTGCTTAAACTTCCCCAAAACATGGTGGGGGCCATGGGACGTTACGATCGCATACACCGGGGCATCGGATATTCCCTGCACAATCTGGGCGCGCGCCGCTGGCGCTGGGAAGTCAGCCCGCCGAGCGGTGTCCAAGGCCTGCGCATGGAAAGCGGCGAGGTCGAAGGCGAATTGCGGGACGCCGAATGCGCCGCGCAGAGCGTGATCGAACAGCAGACCGGCCAATACACGCTGTAGGCGTCGCAAGACTT
>DATBCP010000228.1:0-3649 GCA_036270435.1 Rhizomicrobium sp.
ATGCCGATCTCGCCGATCGCGCCTCCACCGAGGCCGAGCGTCAGCTGGAACTCAGGACCCGCGACCGCCAGCGCAAGCTGATCGCCAAGATCGACGCAGCGCTGCGCCGGATCGAGGACGGTTCCTATGGTTTTTGCGAGGAGACCGGCGAGCCGATTTCCTTGAAGAGGCTGGATGCCAGGCCGATTGCCACGCTCTCAATCGAGGCGCAGGAACGCCATGAGCGGCGGGAAAAAGTTTACAGGGACGACTAAACGAAGATCCCGGTCCAGGAAATGAAAAGAGCCCGGTACACAACCGGGCTCTTTGCTTTTTCTCCCACCAAATTTCTCTTGCCACTCTCATGAGTGAAATCGCAGGCCACACGACATCGCGAGAGCGATATCGTGAGAAATGTCTTCACCAGGGCATGATGATATCAAAGAGTTGCGAGCCGTATCGCGGCTGCTGCACATCGCTCATGGTGCCCTGACCGCCGTAAATGACGCGGGCTTCGGCGATCTGCGACAGATCGATTGTATTGTTCTGGGTGATGTCTTCGCGCCGCACGATGCCGGAAAGCCGCATGTCGCGCAGTTCGTTGTTCACCCGGACCTGCTGATGGCCGTCGATCACCAGGTTGCCGTTGGGCAGCACCTGGGCGACCAGAGCCGCCAAGGTCATGTTGATGGATTCCGCGCGCTGGATCGAACCGGCGCCGACATTGGAATTGTCCGAGCCCATCTTGACCACGCTGGTCGGATCGATGGCCGGGGTGATCACCTTCTCCAGGCCGAAGAAGTTGGTCAGGTTGGCATTGTCGGAATTGGTGCGGCTGCGCGAGGTGGTGTTCTGCATCTTGGCGGTATCGGCGACCGAGACATTCACCGTGATCACATCGCCCACATGCATGGCGCGCGGGTCATGGAAGAAGCTTTGCGACCCCGGCTGCCACAAGGAATTGTTGTCATGGGTAATGGGCGCCGGGCGGGGGATTTCCGCCACGATCTGGGTGCCGGCGGGATTTCCCACCGCCGCCAGCTTGGGGGCTTCGCCGATGTTCTGGAGACGGTCCACCGCCGAACAGGCCGACAGCGCGGCCCCAGCCAGAAACAGGGCGGAAAATTTTATGATGATGTTGCGCATGACAGATCCTTATCGACGGACGAATTAGCGGCGAGCGAACACGCTGGGAGAACCGATGGGGCCGGTGGCGCGCACGGTGCCGGGTGCGGTCACGATCCCGGAGATCATGCGGTAGGAAGCGGGATTTTGGAGGGTGACGGTGTCGCCGATGCCGCCTTCGCTCATGGCGCGGCCCATCGCCGTCAGTTCCACCCCGGGAACGATGAACTGCATGGTCACGGTCTCGCCCTTGGTGATGACGATTGGCTTTCTCACATCGTCACCACGGAAGGGCTGTCCGGCCGTCAACACGCGGCGGGCCTGCATGCCTTTGACGTCGTCGATCTTGGTGGGCACCCCTGACATCAAGGCGGCGCCGTCCACCGTCGCATAGGTGAGATCGTTGTCGCTGATGGTGTCGCCGCGGGCGATATCATGGGCCGGCACCACAATGCGCACCGCGCCGGCAAAGGCGGAGTCTGCGGCGGCCAATAGCAGGCCGGGAAGCAGCGCGAAGAACCCGATAACCAAAAGGAATTTGCGTGTCATGTCAGCTCCCCGTTACGTTCCCAAGCGAGCCGTGTCTTGCAGCATCTGGTCGGCCGCCGAGATCACTTTCGAGTTCATTTCATAGGCGCGCTGGGCGGTGATCAGCGAGGTGATCTCGTCCACCGAATTGACATTGGAGGTTTCCAGGAAGCCCTGCTGGATGGTGCCGTAGCCGGTCGAGCCCGGCACGCCGGCCTGCGGGCTGCCGGAACCGGGCGTCTCCAGATAGAGATTGTTGCCAATGGCATTCAGCCCCGCTTCGTTGGGGAAGCGGGTCAATTCCAACTGGCCCACCGTCTGGGGCGTGTTGTTGCCGGCGACCGTGGCATTTACCTGGCCTTGGGCGTTGATGGTCACCGAAAGCGTGTTTTGCGGAATGGCGATGCCCGGCTGGATCACCAAGCCGTCCTGGGTGACGAGTTGGCCCTGGGGGCTGAGCGAGAAGTTGCCCGAACGGGTATAGGCATCGGTGCCATCCGCCCGCTGGACGCGGAAGAAGCCGGAGCCCTGGATGGCGACGTCATAGGGATTGCCGGTCGATTTGAGATCGCCCTGGGTGAGGATGCGATAGACCGCTGCGGTGCGCACACCGGCGCCTAGCTGGATACCGTTGGGAGCGTAGGTGCCCTGGTCTGAGGTCTGCGAACCGGGCGTCTGGATATTCTGGTACAGCAGGTCGGCGAATTCCGCCCGCTGCTGCTTGAAGGCGGTGGTGTTCATGTTCGCCAGATTGTTGGCGATCACTTCCACATTGGTCTGCTGGGCCAGCATGCCGGTCGAGGCGATGGAAAGGGCGCGCATGACGGTGACTCCTTAATTGGCGGGCATTTGGCCAAGCTGATTGATCGCCTGGCGCATCATATCTTCCTGGGACTTGCTCAAGCTGGCGGTCGCCTCATAGGCGCGCATCACCTCGATCATGTGACTGATCTCGATCACCGGCTGGACATTGGAGGCTTCCAGCGCGCCCTGGCGGACAGTGACATTGGCCGGGGTGTTGGGCGTCTGCAGGGTGGAATAGAGATTGGAGCCCTGCTTGGTCAGGGCGTCGCTGTTGGCGAAGTCCACCACCTTGAGCTTGCCCAAAAGGTTGGTGACACCGTTGAGCACGCTGGAGACGGTGCCGTCGGGGGCGATCACGACCTGTCCATCGGTGGGCGCGATGGTGATGGCGCCGCCATCGCCCTGCACGGCATAGCCCTGGGAGGTCACCAGATTGCCGTCATTGTTCAGGGAGAAATGGCCGTCACGGGTGTAGCGCATGCCGGTGGCGGTCTGAACCTGGAAATAGCCGGGACCTGTGATGGCGGCATCGTAGGTGGCGCCGGTCTCTTCGAGATTGCCCTGGCTGGAATCGCGCATCACGCCGGCGTCCTTCACAAAGCTGACCGGCTGCAAGCCCGTCTGCCCTTCGGCGGGGCGCATCATCGCGACGAATTCCTCGAACTTCGCGGCCTCGCGTTTGAAGCCCGGTGTGGAGGCATTGGCGATATTGTTGGCGATCACATCCATCGCCCGGTAGGAGGCGAGCTGATGCGAAAGACTAACAAGAAGTGAATTATCCATTGGCCACGGATCCTTTCTGGTCCGTCGGCCTTTCGCGGTGCAGCCGCCGTGCCAGCGAGAAATCCCAAGTTTTATTGGCTTTTTTGAGCAGGGCGCGCGGCATGCGGAAAACTTTGCCGGGCCACCACCGATCCACCCGGCAATTTGAACCACTCTTTAACCACGTTTGCATAGGGTGAACGCGAAGAGAGAGCGGGACCGTTATGGCCAAGAAAGAGAAAGAGCCGGAAGCCGAAGGTGAAAAGCCGGAAGGCGAAGGCACCGATGCCGCGCCGAAGAAAGGCCTTGGCAAAATTCTCGGCAGGCTGAAGACCAAGAAAGGCTTGATGATCGCCATTCCCGTCCTGCTCCTGGTGCTGGGTGGAGGCGGGGCGGGCGCCTACTTCTTCCTTTTCAAGAAAAGCGACACACAGCAAGCCAAGGCGGAAGA
>DATBCP010000229.1:0-7223 GCA_036270435.1 Rhizomicrobium sp.
CACATTGGCGTGGGCGGCATAGAGCTGCGCCTCCGCCTTGGCGATCGCCGGATTGCGCAGCAACAGTTCCGACGGCAGGCCGGGCTGCACGGACGGCCCATCAAGGCACAGAATCTGGACGGCATCGATGGGCCGTCCGTGCAGCCTGGCCTGCCGTCGGAACTGTTGCTGCGCAATCCGGCGATCGCCCAGGCGGAGGCGCAGCTCTATGCCGCCCATGCCAATGTGGACGCGGCACGTAGCACCTATTTCCCCTCGCTCAATCTCAGCGGCGGCACCAGCTTCGGCTCCTCCCGCCTGTCCAACCTGTTCGGTCCGGCCGGCTTCATCTGGAACATCGGCGCCGGCGTGGCGCAGACCATCTTCGATGGCGGCCGCATCCACGCCCAGAACGACCAGGCAAAGGCGGTGCAGGTGGAGTTGATCGCCAACTATCGCAAGACGGTGTTCACCGCCTTCCAGGATGTGGAGACGGCGCTCGACCAGATGAAAGCGTTTACGGACCAGCTGGCCTTGACCGAAGTGCAGACCCGCGCCAGCGCCGAGGCCTTCCGCATCTCCGAACTCCAGTACCGGGAAGGCACCATCGACATCGTCCAATTGCTGACCAGCCAGCAGTCCCTGTTCAGCGCCCAGCAGGCGTTGGTGCAGATCAAGCTGGCCCGGCTGGAAGCGAATATATCGCTCTACAGCGCCTTGGGCGGCGGCTGGGATCAGAAGACGGATGATGCGAATTACAAGAACCAGCTGGACTGGTGGCCGCTCTAAGCGCTTGTCTTTTGCGTCGTGAGTTCGTCGCGCCTGCGCTCATGTACTTCTTGTACACATCGCTTGGCGCTCCTGCTCACGCCGCAAAATCCCGCGCGCTCAACAGTTGCCGGCCACCAAGCCGGCCTTAAGTTGCGAGTTATTGGAGTCTTCCCGCCACAGCCTTTGGCTTATACGGCGCATCGAGATAGGCGACTTCCTCCGACGACAGCTTGATCTCGGCGGCGGCGATGGCATCTTCCAGGTGATTCATCTTGGACGCGCCGATGATGGGGGCGGTGACCCCCTTGGCGATCAGCCAGGCGGTGGCGATCTGGGCATTGTTCTTGCCATGCTTCTTCGCCGTCTCCTCCACCCGTCGCAGCGTCTCCACATCATTGTCGTCGAACTGCATGTCCAGGATATTGTCGCTTTTGGCGCGGGTGGATTGCTTGTCCAGCGCATGCGCAGCCGCCCGCCCCAGAAAACCGCGCGCCAGGGGGCTCCAGGGGATCACGCCCACACCGGCGTCGCGGCACAAGGGCAGCATCTCCCGCTCTTCTTCCCGATAGACCAGGTTGTAGAAATTCTGCATGGAGACGAATTTGGTCATCCCCATCCTTTCGGCGGTGGCGAGATATTTGGCGAACTGCCAGGCATGCATGGACGAGGCGCCGATATAGCGCGCCTTGCCCGATTTCACCACGTCATGCAGCGCCTCGATGGTTTCCTCGATGGGGGTGTGATGGTCGAAGCGGTGGATCTGGTAGAGATCGACATATGCCATGCCCAGCCGTTTCAAGGAGGCGTCGATGGCCTCCAGGATATGCTTGCGCGACAATCCGCCATGCCGGCCGTCCACCGGGAAGAAGACCTTGGTGGCGAGCACATAATCCTCGCGCTTGGCGGCGAAGTCTCTGAGCGCCCGCCCCACCACTTCTTCCGATACCCCATTGGAATAGATGTCGGCGGTGTCGAAGAAGTTGATTCCCGCTTCCAGGGCCCGCTTGATGAAGGGTCGCGAAGGCTCCTCTTCCAGCACCCAGTCGCGCCATTTGGGTGAGCCATAGGTCATGGTGCCCAAGCAGATGCGCGAGACTTTGAGGCCGGTATGGCCCAGACGAACTTGTTCCATGGTGGTGGCTTTCGGAAAACTCGCCGACCTTATAGCGCGGGAAACATGCCACCGACCACCTCCCCCTGCATGCGCGCTAGCCGCATTCGCTTAGGGGGTTAGGCCAGCGGCCAAGCCGGCCGAACGCTGTGGCAGCGCGCGGCACTTTGGCCGATACCAAGTGCCGGGCACGCTGCGAACGCCGGAGAGGAAAATTCAAAAGCCAAAGAGAGGCGCCAGGATCCGGTGCGACAGGGATTCGAATTTCAGCGATCCCCTGGTCACCGCCAGATTGATGCAATCCTCGCCCGGATCGGCCACCGGATTGTGGCGCATATCGCCTTCCATCATTTGCAAGTCGCCGGGACCGTAACGGCCGGTCACATCGGCGAAGCCACCCTTGAGCACCAAAGTGTATTCCGCGCCTTGATGGCGATGCGGTCCGGTTTCGGCGCCCGCAACACCGCGCAACAGCCGCGCCGTGACCGGTCCACGGCGAAACAGGGTCTTATAGGAGACGTTCGCATTCACCCGCCGCCAGCGCACCTGATCGAGATCGCCGCCGATATACCGGCGCAGGACGTTCGGCGTGCCGTCGCGCGAGAGCGACGGTGCGCGGCGCTCAAAAACCGGCGCCGCATCCAGCCTGGCCAGGATGGAATCCAAGGCGCGCGATGACATCGGCACCGGCGTCAAATCCTGCAGCAGGCCGCCGCCGATCGCTTCCAATTTTGCAGCCTGTGCGCGGCATGTCCCGCAATAACCCATATGGGTGGCGACGATCAGGCTGGTCGCTTCATCCGTCGCGCCGCCGGCATAGGCCAACAACAGACCCTCGTCTGGATGATGCCGGATCATTCGGCCTCTCCCAGCGCGCGCTTCAACCGCGCCATGGCCAGCCGAAGCCGCGATTTGACCGTGCCCAGCGGAATGCCGAGTTCGCCGGCGATCTGGCTATGCGGCTTGTCGGCGAAGAAGGACAGTTCAATCACCTGGATCTGGTCCGGCGGCAAACCCCTTAGCGCGGCACGCAAGCGGACCTCATTGTCCGCCCAAACCAGCGCGTCGTCGGGGCCGGCTTCGCCCTCGGGGGAAAAGTCATCCGGCTCCAGTTCGGGGCGCCTTTCACGCCGGATGGCGTCGATGCGCAGATTGCGGGCGATGGTGAACAGCCAGGTCGCGGCCGAAGCCTTTGCAGGATCGAACAGATGGGCTTTGCGCCACAAATTCAGCAGGGATTCCTGGGCCAGGTCTTCGGCTGAGGCGGACGGAGCACCAAGCCGCAGCAGATAAGCCTTCACCCGCGGCGCAAAATGGGAAAACAGGGCGGCAAAAGCGGCGCGGTCACGGTTCCCGGCGACCCGAAGCAAGAGGGCATTGAGCTCCGGCGCCTCCATGGTCATGGGCAGGCGCCAGCCCGCCCGGGGGCAGCCCGGTCGCGAGAACAGAAAGGAATCGCGGGCATAGGCCAACATAGCGGATTTACGAAGAATGCGGCGCCTTGGATCAACGCTTGATCCGGTGGCCCCAGACTGGCGTAGATGGGGTATGGCTTTCCCCTCCGACCTTCGCATCGCGAGCGCTGCTACGGCCACCTCCCTCCCCGCGGGCGCGCACGCGCGCGCGCTGGGGGAGGTATCCGCACTTTACGAGGGATGGGTGACGCACCGGCGGCTGAGGCCCAGGGCACACCGTTTTCAATACCGCGTGTTCGCCATGCTGCTGGATTTGGAGGAGCTGGCGGCATTGGACCGGAGCCTCTTATTGTTTGCCTATAATCGCTGGGGCCTGTTCAGCTTCCAGGACCGCGATCATGGCGATGGGCGCCCGCTTCACACCTGGCTGGATGGATTGCTGGAGCAGAAGGGCATCGTGGCAAAAGGCCGGCGGCGGGTGCTCTGCTATCCCCGCATCCTGGGCTATGTCTTCAATCCGCTCAGCGTGTGGTTCTGCGATGACGAAGCCGGCCGGCTGAAGGCGATCATCTACGAAGTCCATAACACCCATGCGGAACGGCATTCATATGTGTTGCCCGTTCCTCAAGCGCCGGCGCCCAGCACTGATGTCCGGAAGTTTCAACAAGTTCGACATGACTGCGCAAAAGCCTTTTATGTTTCGCCCTTCCTGTCGCGCGATTGCCGCTATGGCTTCCGCATTCGTCCCCCGGGCGAAAATGTCGCCATTGTCATTCGTGAGGAAGAAGCGGGCGCGGCGGTGCTGGACGCCAGCTTTGCCGGAAAGTGCCGTCATTTGGATGATCGTGCGCTGGCAGTGATGCTGTTTCGTTATCCCCTGATGACCTTGAAGGTAATCGCCGCCATCCATTTTGAGGCGGTACGGCTGATGCTCAAGGGCGTGCGCCGCCATCCCCATGCGCCCGTGAGGCACAGCCGCGAAGCGGCAAATCGATCCAGTGGAGTGAGGAGCGATCCGGCAATGCCGGACAAAGCGGTCCCGTGGACCGTTTTGAGCGACGAACGCCCGGAGCGCGAGCGAAGGGCTTGAGTGCCGAGCACCGCGAGCTTGGGCGAGCGGCCAGGCCGTAGCCGTATCTGCAGGTCCTGGCCTGGAAGGACAGCCGGAACTCATGGAACTTTCCCCACTTCTGCGGCATTGTTCCTTGCAGGAAACTGCGCCCGCCGGCGCCTAGGAACATGCTTCCCGATGACCTCCCTGGAAAATGCGGCCAAGCCGGAAGCCTGGTTCAAGCTGGAGCGGGATGGAAGGCTGCTCGCCATTGGCGGCGCCTGGACCATCGCGGAAAGCGCCCGGCTGGATAAAGAGCTTTCAGCGCTCAAGCTGGAAGGCCCGGTCACCATCGATGCCAGCAAGATCTCCCGGATGGACAGCGCAGGCGCCTGGCTCTTGCTCAGGACCCGCCGCGCCCTGGAAGCGGCCGGGACGGAGGCGCCAGACCTCCAACTTCCGGAGCTGTACCGGCCCTTGCTGGAGACACTGGACCAACCGCGCAAGAGCGAGCCGCGCAAGTCGCGCATCCCCCCGGGCTTTCGCGGCCGGCTTTACCGGATCGGCCGCGAGGCGATGCATGCCTATTTCCAGACCATTTCGATGCTGGGCTATCTCGGCCGGGTGACGGTGGAGACCATCGAAGCCTTTGCCAGGCCCCGGCACAATCTGCGCATCGCCGCCATCGTCCACCAGATCGACGAGACCGGCATCAACGCCCTGCCCATTGTGGGCCTGCTCTCTTTCCTGATCGGCGTGGTGATCGCCTATCAAGGCATCACCCAACTGCGCCAGTTCGGCGCCGAGCTTCTCACCATCGACGGGCTGGGCATCATCACCCTGCGCGAGATGGGGGTGCTGATGACCTCCATCATCATCGCCGGCCGTTCGGGCTCGGCCTTTACCGCCCATATCGGCACCATGCGTGTCAATGAGGAAATCGACGCCATGCAAACCATCGGGCTGAACACGGTGGACACGCTGGTCCTGCCGCGCATCATCGGGTTGGTGATCGCGCTGCCGCTCCTCACCCTCTATGCCGACATCATGGGCCTGATCGGCGGCGGCATGATGTGCTACTTCGACCTGGGCGTGACCTTTCCCGCCTTTCTGCGCGAGTTGCAGCAGGCGCTGCATGTACAGACCTTGATGGTGGGGCTGATCAAGGCACCGGTCTTTGCCTTCGTCATCGCCTTGGTCGGCTGCTATGAAGGTTTCCAGGTCGAGCGCAATGCCGCCAGCGTGGGCCTGCTCACCACCCGTTCGGTGGTGGAAAGCGTTTTTCTGGTGATCGTGCTGGACGCGGCCTTCTCGGTCATGTTCTCGGTGCTGAATATATGAAAGACCCGCGACACCGGAACGGCCGCGACAAGGAGACCATCATCCGCATCCGCGGCCTGGTCAACGGCTTCGGAGGCACGGTTCTGCACGATCATATCGACCTGGACGTCTATCGCGGCGAAGTGCTGGGCGTCGTGGGAGGGTCGGGTTCGGGTAAGTCCGTGCTGCTGCGGTCCATTGTCGGGCTCAACCGGCCCAGGGAGGGCACGGTGGAAGTGTTCGGCCGGCCGACCAGCGCCGACATCGAAAGCCAGGATATGCGCGAATTGGAAATGCGTTGGGGCGTGTTGTTCCAGGAAGGCGCCCTGTTCTCCTCCGAGACGGTCGCCGAGAACATACAGGTCCCGTTGCGGGAATATACCAGCATGAACCAGGCGCTGATGGACGAGATCGCCGAGGTGAAACTCGCCATGGTGGGATTGCCTTGCGAGACCCGCGACAAATACCCGTCCGAATTGTCCGGCGGCATGAAGAAGCGCGCCGGTCTGGCGCGAGCGCTGGCGCTGGATCCCGAACTGCTGTTCCTGGACGAGCCCACCGCGGGGTTGGATCCGATTTCCGCCAACCAGTTCGACGAGCTGATCGCCCAGCTGCAGGAGATATTGGGCCTCACGGTTTTTTTGGTCACCCATGACATCGACACCTTGCGCGCCGTCACAGACCGCATCGCTGTGCTGGTGAACAAGAGACTGGTGATCGGCACGATCGAGGAATTGCGCAAGAACAAGGATCCCTGGATCCAGGAGTATTTCTCGGGCGTGCGGGGTCGCGCGGCCCTTGCTTCCATGGATAAAGCATCAGAGGAGGCGCGCTGATGGAAACCAAAGCGAATTATGTCGCGGTCGGCGCCTTTGTGCTGGCTTGCGTCATCGGGCTGGTGGTGACGGTGCTGTGGCTGGCCGGCATCCAGTACAGCCAGGAATATGCCTATTACCAGGCTTATTTCAAAGGTCCGGTCACCGGTTTGGGCAAGGGCACGTCCACCCGCTACAACGGCATCGAAGTCGGCCGCATCACCAACCTGGAATTCGATCCGACCGATCCCCAGCGGGTGATCGTCACCATGCAGGTGCAGCCCAATCTCAAGATCCGCGAGGACAGCGTCGCTTCGATCGAAAGCCAGGGCTTCACCGGTGCCACCTTCGTCGAAATCACCGGCGGCACCGCCAAATCCCAGCTGCTGGAGGCCCAAGGCGACCAGCGCTATCCGGTGATCCGTACCAAGCCGTCCACCTTCGCCCAGCTCCAGCAATCGGCGCCGGAGGTGGTCGCCAAACTCAATGTCGCGGTATCGCGCCTCAACGACCTGCTCAATGACGACAACCGGCGCTCGATCGCCCATGTGCTGGCCAACCTGGATGAGACGAGCCAGGTGATCGCCAAGCGTAGCGCCGATATCGACGCCACCATCGCCAATGCCAACAAGACGATGGCCAATCTCAGCGCGGCGTCCAGCAACCTGAGGCCGCAACTGGACGATGCGCTGAGCAAGGTGGACCTGACGGTGCAGAAATACGGCAAGGTCGCCGACGATGCCGACGCTTACATCAACGGC
>DATBCP010000230.1:0-13962 GCA_036270435.1 Rhizomicrobium sp.
GAGGAATGGTTCGGCGAAGCCGAACGAAATGGTCTCGCACTACGCTGTCGCTAGCGAGGGACCATTTTGAATGACGAACGCCGCAGCGGCACGCGACCAAGCGTGCCGCGAGGCAGGGACGCCCGAAGCGTAAGCGAAGGGCAGGAATTAACCTCCTCGCCTTCGAAGGGTGAGGCAGCCAGATACGAACTGAAGGAACGCCAAGATGGACATCCAGCCCGCCGAAATCTCCGCCATTCTCAAGCGCGAGATCCAGAATTTCGGCGCCGAAGCGCAGGTCAGCGAAGTTGGCGAAGTGCTCAGCGTCGGCGACGGCATTGCCCGCGTGCATGGCCTGGACAATGTGCAGGCCGGCGAAATGGTGGAGTTTCCTGGCGGCATCAAAGGCATGGCCCTGAACCTGGAAACCGACAATGTCGGCTGCGTGATTTTCGGCTCGGACGCCACCATCAAGGAAGGCGACACCGTCAAGCGCACCGGCGCTATCGTGGAAGTGCCGGTGGGCAAGGGCTTGCTGGGCCGCGTGGTCGATCCGCTGGGCAATCCCATCGACGGCAAGGGCGATCTCACCGGCATCGCCGAGCGCCGACGCGTCGACGTCAAGGCGCCCGGCATCATTCCGCGCAAATCGGTGCATGAGCCGGTGCAGACCGGCCTCAAGGCCATCGACACCCTGATCCCGATCGGCCGCGGCCAGCGCGAGTTGATCATCGGCGACCGCCAGACCGGCAAGACCGCGGTGGCGATCGATACCATCATCAACCAGAAGGCCGTCAACGCCGGCACCGATGAAAAGGCCAAGCTTTACTGCATCTATGTCGCCATCGGGCAAAAGCGCTCCACCGTGGCGCAGATCGTCAAGACCCTGGCCGATGCCGGGGCCCTGGACTACACCATCGTGGTCGCCGCCACCGCGTCGGAGCCCGCGCCGCTGCAGTTCCTGGCGCCCTTTGCCGGCTGCGCCATGGGCGAGTGGTTCCGCGACAATGGCATGCATGCCCTGATCATCTATGACGATCTCTCCAAGCAGGCCGTTGCCTATCGCCAGATGTCGCTGCTCTTGCGCCGCCCGCCGGGCCGCGAAGCCTATCCGGGCGACGTCTTCTATCTGCACTCCCGCCTCTTGGAGCGTGCCGCCAAGCTGAACGAAGACAATGGCGCGGGCTCGCTGACGGCGCTGCCCATCATCGAGACCCAGGCCAACGACGTGTCGGCCTATATCCCGACCAACGTGATCTCGATCACCGATGGCCAGATCTTTTTGGAGACCGACCTGTTCTATCAGGGCATCCGTCCGGCCGTGAATGTCGGCATCTCGGTGTCGCGCGTGGGCTCGTCGGCCCAGATCAAGGCGATGAAGACCGTCGCCGGGCCGATCAAGGGCGAGCTTGCGCAATACCGTGAAATGGCGGCCTTCGCCAAATTCGGCTCCGACCTCGACGCCTCCACCCAAAAGATGCTGGCGCGTGGCGAGCGCCTGACCGAGCTTTTGAAGCAGCCGCAATACAAGCCCTTCGCGGTGGAAGAACAGGTGGCGGCGATCTATGCCGGTACCCGCGGCTATCTCGACCCCTTCCCCACCAACAAGGTGCAAGCGTTCCAGGAAGCCCTGCTGTCCAAGCTCAAAGCCAGCTACCCGCAATTCCTGGAAGGTATCCGCAAGGAAAAGGCGCTGACGCCCGACCTGGAAGCCATGCTTAAGAAGGCACTGGACGACGTGTCCAGGTCGTTCGCCTAACCGAAAGCTGAAGCCTCATGGCATCCGTCAAGGACATGCGAACCCGGATCGGAAGCGTGAAGTCCACGCAGAAGATCACCAAGGCGCTACAGATGGTGGCAGCCGCGAAGCTGCGCCGCGCGCAAGCTGCGGCGGAAGCGGCGCGCCCCTATGCCCGCGGCATGGCCAATGTCATCGCCAACCTGGCGGCGGGCGTGTCCGGACCGTCGGCGCCGCTCTTGCTGGCGGGCACCGGCTCGGACCGGCGGCAGCTGGTTATCGTGGCGACGTCGGATCGTGGCCTGGCCGGCGGATTCAATTCCAGCATTATCCGCGCCGCGCGGGAGAAGATCGCGGGCCTGCTCGCCGAAGGCAAGGATGTCAAGATCATCGCCATCGGCCGCAAGGCGCGCGATGGCGTGCGCCGCGCCTATGGCAACCGCCTGATCGAGACTTATGAAGTGGGGATCAAGGCCCCCACCTTCGCACTGGTCAAGCCCATCGCCCAGCGCGTGCTGGACGTCTATACTAATGGCGAATTCGATGTGGTGACCCTGGTTCACTCCTCTTTCAAGTCGGTGGTGACCCAGACGCCACGGGTGCTGCAACTGATCCCCGCCCAGGTGGAAGCCACCGGCGGCCCGGCGCCCTTCTACGATTATGAGCCGGACGAGGACACCATCCTTCAGGCACTGCTGCCGCAAAACATCTCCGTTCAGCTACTCACGGCGCTGTTGGAGAACCAGGCCGGCTTCTTCGCCTCCCAGATGACGGCGATGGACAATGCCACCCGCAATGCGGGCGATCTGATCAAAGCCCTCACCATTCAGATGAACCGCACCCGCCAGGCGCAAATCACCAAGGAGCTGATCGAAATCATCTCCGGCGCCTCTGCTGTCTAAAGGAAAGCAATCATGACCACCAAGACCAATGCCAAGGGAAAGCTTCTCCAGGTGATCGGCGCCGTCGTCGACGTCTCCTTCGAAGATGGCGAACTGCCGGCGATCCTCAATGCGCTGGAGACCAAGAACAAGGACGCCAAGACCGGCAAGGACGTCCGTCTTGTGTTCGAAGTCGCCCAGCATCTGGGCGAAAATGCCGTGCGCGCCATCGCCATGGACACCACCGAAGGCCTGGTGCGCGGCCAGGAAGTGGTCGACACCGGCGGTCCCATCCGCGTGCCGGTCGGGCCCGCCACTTTGGGCCGCATCATGAATGTGATCGGCGAACCGATCGACGAAGCCGGCCCCATCAGCCAGGAGCATATGGCCAATATTCACCGCGAAGCCCCGACCTTCTCGGAACAGGCGGGCACCGCGGAAGTGCTGGTCACCGGCATCAAGGTGATCGACCTGCTCTGCCCCTACACCAAGGGCGGCAAGATCGGACTTTTCGGTGGTGCTGGCGTCGGAAAAACAGTGACCATGCAGGAACTGATCAACAACATCGCCAAGGCCTATGGCGGTTATTCGGTGCTGGCGGGCGTCGGTGAGCGCACCCGCGAAGGCAACGATCTCTATCACGAGATGATCGAGTCCAACGTGAATGTCGATCCGCACAAGGCGGGTTCAGCGGCGGGCTCCAAATGCGCCCTGGTCTATGGCCAGATGAACGAGCCGCCGGGCGCGCGCGCCCGTGTGGCCTTGACCGGCCTTTCCGTCGCCGAATATTTCCGCGACCAGGAAGGCAAGGACGTGCTGCTGTTCATCGACAACATCTTCCGCTTTACCCAAGCGGGTTCGGAAGTGTCGGCGCTGTTGGGCCGTATTCCCTCCGCGGTGGGCTATCAGCCCACCCTGGCCACCGAGATGGGCAACCTGCAGGAGCGCATCACCTCCACCAACAAGGGTTCGATCACCTCGGTGCAGGCGATTTACGTGCCGGCCGACGACCTGACCGACCCGGCGCCCGCCACCTCTTTCGCTCACTTGGACGCCACCACCGTGCTGTCGCGCGACATCGCCTCGCTGGGCATCTTCCCGGCGGTGGACCCGCTCGACAGCACCTCGCGCATCCTGGACCCGCAAGTGATCGGCGACGAGCACTACACCGTCGCCCGCCGCGTGCAGGAAGTGCTGCAGCAGTACAAGGCGCTGAAGGACATCATCGCCATCCTGGGCATGGATGAGCTGTCGGAAGAGGACAAGCTGACCGTGGCGCGCGCCCGCAAGATCCAGCGCTTCCTGTCCCAGCCCTTCTTCGTGGCCGAGCAATTCACCAACTCGCCCGGCAAGTTCGTGGAGCTGGCCGACACCATTCGCAGCTTCAAGGCGATCGTGGACGGCGAATGCGACCAATATCCGGAGCAGGCCTTCTACATGGTCGGTGCGATCGAAGAAGTCGCCGCCAAGGCGCAGAAGATGGCGGCAGAAACCAGCAAGGCTGCCTAAGCCATGGCATCCCCCCCTCCCCTGGATGGCCAAGGTCCCGGCACAGTCAGCACGGCCCAGCCAGGCGGCATCCAGCCAGCGATCGTATCGGCCTCAGGCACGATCGCCTTTGACCTGGTCTCCCCGGAGCGCATGCTGCTCTCCTGCCAGGCCGACATGGTCACCGTACCCGGCGCCGAGGGCTATATGGGCGTGATGGCGGGCCATGCGCCCCTGGTCTCGACCTTGCGCGCCGGCATGATCGACGTGCAGATCAACGGCAAGGACAACAGGTATTTCATCCGCGGCGGCTTTGCCGAGATCGGCCCCGCCAAGATCACCGTGCTGGCCGAGGAAGCGCTGCCCATGACCGAGATGGACCTGGCGGTGCTGGACCAGCGCATTGCCGATGCCCAGGAAGACGAGATTGCCGCCAAGAGTGATGCGGACCGCCAGAAGGCGGCACAACTCGTCGATGACTTGAAACTCGTGAGAGCGGCGTTTTAGGCCCCGCGCCCGCCAACGCGGGTGTTCATTCGCCGGAGCGCACCTCCACGGGAGGTTCACCCAATAACGGCACCGGCGCCAGCCAGGCCAGCGATCCGGCGCATCGAAACACCTGGCATATCCTCATGATGGAGCAGTTTGCGGGCGGCGGCAAAAATCAGGGCCCGGGTGGATGGTCCTGCTCCAGGTATCTAAAGTATACACAGCATACATAAGGGGGTTTATTGCAACCATCCCAATGGACAGACAGGACCTTATGAGGCTAAGCCCTTGTTTCGGTGCTTCGCTTCGCCGGCGCAACGAGGTTTTATATAAGGCGTTTTGAAGGAGTTGGGAGCCGCAGATGACGGTTGCACCCGTCTATAAGCAAGGTTGGACCATGGACGATATCCATTGGTCCCTGTTCGATCCGTCCAAGGTCGAACCCAGACTTGTTGCTGCCATCAAGGCTGCTGCCTTGGTGGAATATAATGCCCCCGATTATGTCACCTATTTGAAGCGGGTGTTTGCCGGTTCCGACGCGCCCACCATAGACTCCATCGAGCAATGGGGCCGGGAAGAGGCCCAGCATGGCCGTGCCTTGGGCGCCTGGGCCGAAATGGCCGACCCAAATTTCAAGCTGGAAGCCGCCTTTGCCCGCTTCCGCAGGGGCTATAAGCCGGCGCATTTTGAAGACGCCCAGCAGGGCTCAGTGCGCGGCTCGCGTCGAGGTGAAATGATCGCCCGCTGCGTCGTGGAATCGGGAACCTCCTCCTATTATTCCGCCATCCGCGACGCCACCGAGGAACCGGTGCTGCAGGAAATCGCCGGCCGCATCGCCGCCGACGAATACCGCCATTACAAGTTGTTCTATGACACGCTGAACGCCCAGTCCGAGCCGGACCTGAGCTTCTGGAAAAAGCTTCGGATTGCCGCGGGCCGGGTGCGCGAAAGCGACGATGACGAACTCGCCTACTCCTATTACTGCGCTAATGTTGCGCCTGAGGAAGAGGCGCTAATGCCCTACGACCGCAAGACATATTCGCGCCTTGCCAGCCAGGCCAGCATGACGATCTACGATCGCCGCCATATCCAGAAGCTGGTGCAGATGGTGATCAAGGCGGTCGGAGCCAATCCGCATGGCTGGCTGGCGAATATGGCCGGGGCGGTTCTGTGGCGCCGCATGTCGGCGAGATTAGCCTGATGCGGCGCGGGTCTTTGCGTCGTGAGGTGAGCCGCGTCATGCGAAGCATGTGAGCAGGTCCAGTGGGTGAGCCGGAAATAGCAATCGCCGACAGGCGATTGCCCGGCGAACGCCCGTAGCGTCAGCGAAGGGCCGTGCGGCAGGGCGCAGCCATCGCTTCGCTCGGCTAGGGCAAGCTTTTCTAGGCTCGCTTACGCTTCGCCAAGAAAAGCTAAGCCAACGCCGCGAGCTTGAGCGAGCGGCCGTGTAATTCCGAAATGTAGGGCGGCTGCCCGGCGCGTCGCATGCGCTCCGCGCGTTGGCTTAGCATTTCTTATGAGCGAAGCGAATTAGAAATGCTTGCCCTATGCGAGCAAAGCGAGCATGCGGCCCTCTAGCCCCTCGCTTGTGCTCGGGGCGTTCGGCACTCAAATCGGTCCACTGGACCGATTTGCCCGGCAAGCCGGTCGTGCCTCACTCCCCCGGACCATTTCGTCGCGCAAGGCGCGAACAGGCCTCGCCCTGCTCACCGCAAGATCCCTCGCGCCTCCTTGCGGCCGCTAATCCCTTACCGGCTCAAACACGCCCGTCTTTTCATTGCGCACCAAAAGGCGGCCTGAGGCCACGCCAAAATAGGCGCCGTGCAGCTTGAGCTCGCCCGATTCCACCGCGTTTTTCACAAACGGGAAGGTCATCAAATTCCTGAGGCTCAGCTCCACCGAGGCGAATTCCAGCTGGCGCAGATAGGATTCCCGATCCGCCTTGGGCGCCGCGACGGCTTGCGCGGCCGGCGCGATCTGGCGCATCCAGCGGCCGATGAAATCGCTGGTGGTCAGCGGCGCCTCGTCCGAGGCAAAGGCCTTGATGCCACCGCAAAAGGCGTGGCCCAGCACCACGATATGGGCGACCTTCAGCGCCTTGACGGCGAATTCCAGCGCCGCGCTGGTGCCATGCTGGTGGCTGATGTCGCTTTCCGGCGTGGTGGGCGGCTCATAGCGCGGCACGAGATTGGCGACATTGCGCGCCACCAAAAGCTCACCCGGAGCCGCGTCGAAGATGACTTCCGGCGACACCCGGCTGTCGACGCAGCCGATCACCATGATGGAAGGACTTTGGCCGGTCGCCGCCAGATTCTGGTAGCGGCCGCGCTCAACGACAAACCGCCCGCCCAGGAAGGAGCGGTAGCCCTTTGTCAATCTCTCAGGTAGCAACGCTTTGCTTCTCTTTTATGGTCGCGCCGGACGGCCCTGCGCGGCTGCGATCGCAGCCGCTCCGGGTCGCCGGTCGCTCTACGCCTTCCGCTTGACCATCATCTGCTTGATCTCGCCGATCGCCTTGGCGGGATTCAAGCCTTTGGGACAAGTATTCGCGCAATTCATGATGGTGTGGCAGCGGTAAAGCCGGAACGGATCTTCCAGATCGTCCAGCCGCTCGCCGGTTTCCTCGTCGCGGCTATCGATCAGCCAGCGATAGGATTGCAGCAGCGCGGCCGGTCCCAGATAGCGCTCGCTGTTCCACCAATAGCTGGGACAGGAGGTCGAGCAGCAGGCACAGAGAATGCACTCATACAAGCCGTCCAACTTGGCGCGGTCTTCGGGCGACTGCTGCCATTCCTTTTCCGGCTCCGCCGTCTTGGTCTTGAGAAAAGGCTGGATGGAGGAATATTGGGCGTAGAAATTGGTCAGGTCCGGCACCAGGTCCTTGACCACCGGCATGTGCGGCAAGGGATAGATGCTGACCGCGCCGGAGCAGTCATTGATCGCCTTGGTGCAGGCCAAGGTGTTGCCGCCGGCAATGTTCATGGCACAGGAGCCGCACACGCCTTCACGACAGGAACGGCGGAAAGCCAGCGTGGGATCGATCTCGTTCTTGATCTTGATCAGCGCGTCCAGAACCATCGGGCCGCAGGTATCAAGATCCACCGTATAGGTATCGACCGTGGGATTGCCGCCCTCATCGGGATTGTAGCGATAAACCCTGAATTCCTTGGTGCGTTTGGGCTTCTTGCCATTTTTTCCAATGGGGGCCGCCTTATCGGCAGGCCAAACCTTGCCCTTCTTCACCCGGCTGTTCTTGGGCAGCATGATTTCGACCATGGAAAGCTCCTGAAAGCGGGTGATTTGTACCCGAGATTGCCAGCCGGAACCGCCCCGAACAACCCCTTGAATTGGCTGGTGTCCCGATTCCGAAATTCGCATGGTGTCGATATCATGCGCCGGGCGAATTTCGGAATCGAAGGATACCAGCAACTTATTGATTCCCAGTGTCGTTTTGGTTTCGAAGTTCGCGCTGCGCTTTATATCGATTGCGGTGCGAACTTCGAAACCACGACACTGGGTAGCTTTGTCGCAAGCACCGGTTCTCTGTTGGGGAAATGGGCTCAGGAACCGATTTGCTCAAAGACCCATGCGATTTCGGCTGGGGCGTTCTTCACGGTCCCGTTGACGACAAGTTGTTCCGTGCGGCGCACCACGGCGCTGCCCAGATAGACGCTTTCCTCCACCTCCAGCGCGCCGCCGCCGGTGCGAAACCGCCAGCCCTCGCCGTTCGGGAGCTTGAGCAGGATGCCACCGCCCTCCAGCCGCGATACGCGGATATCAGGATGGATGTGAAACCGCACAGTGAAATGCAGGCTCTTGGATCTGTCGGCGGCCGGGACCACCCGATCGCGGCCGGTCAGCATCAGCCCTTGTGGCGACAGCGTGACCTGGCGTTCATGGCGGACGCCGAATTGCGCCAGATAGGCGTCATGAGTCGCATCCACCGTCCAACCCTGGGCGGTCTCGGCGCGCCGCGACGATGCCTCTCTGGGCCCGCCGACAAGACGCGGGCCCAGCAGCTCCCGCGCAAATCCGCCGGCCAGGATCTGGGCGCTGGACGTGTCCGACAGGGTCAAGGTGGAATGGGCCGCGGACGCGCGCAGCGCAGCGTTCCAGGAGGGGTTCGCCAGTCCGCCGGTACCGCAATTGACCACGATGCGATTGTTGCCGGAGGACAGTTCAATGGCATTCGTCCCGGCATGGGCGTCCAGCCCAAAGGCGCCTTCTGGGATCTTGCCGCAATCGAGCACACAGATTGTGCGTCCGGCCGCCAGCCGCTGATAGCCGGTATGCCGTGCATGTTGGAAAGGCTGGCCGCGCACATCGTCGCGTGCCAGAAGACCGGCGATCATGCGCGCATCGCCCTCGCCGCCGCCTTGAAACAAGGCCAACGCACCATCGCCATGGCGGAAAAATCGCAGCATCGGCGCCATGCGGTCATGGGCATTGCGCAAGATGTGCGGCGGTTCCTCACCCACCGCGGTGAGGCTTTCCATCACGCTGACGACCAGACGATAGGCTTCCAGCAGGGCCCTGGGCGAGCGGGTGACATGACCGCCATCGGGCAGGATCTGGCGCTCGATCTCCTCCTCCAGGCGCCTGAGGCCCGCTTCACGCCGCTTGGGGCTGTCATCCAGGCACAGGCCCGACAGCGCCAGCACGGCGGCGGCTTCAAGTCGCGGCAGGCCGTCGGGAGCCTCGCCGGAAATGCGCTCCAACAGCCTGCATTGCTCGCGCAGGCTCACAAAGAGGCGCGAGCGCCACATCATGTCGGAATTCTGGATCACCAGCCGGCCATGGCTGAAAATCGCCGCCAGGCGCTGCGCCATGATATGCGGCAGCCAGGCCGGTTCGGAATAGGCACCATGGCGCTTGATCCACTGCCCGATCAGGTTGGTCGCCAGCCTTCGGGCATTGTCGCCGCCGGCATTGGACAAGGCGGGCAGCCAGTGAAAACCCTGCAGCGCGGCCTGCCAATCGGGACTGGGCGCGGGCAGGTCGAACACCGAAACGCCGTCGGGCACATCGAGCTGAACGCCGTGAAAGCGAAAGCGTCCGCGCAAAAGCATGTCGGCATCTTCCAGTCGGCGCGGCGCCGCATCCCAAGGATGGAATACGATATGGTCGGCGAGCGGACCGCGCAGGGTGCGGCGGTAGAGCCAGTTGCTTCGCCACCACGCGCGCAGCGGGGCTGCCAGGCGGCGCGCGGCGGCATGAGACAGTTCGGGCAGGAGCGGCAGGACCTGCTGCACCTGCATGCTAATTCCTCAGTGCCGCGATATTCGCCGCGTATTTGGATGGCCCGCCCTGGAACACCGCAGTTCCAGCGACCAGAACGGTTGCGCCGGCTGCCACGGCGCGCTTGGCCGTTTCCGGCGTGATGCCGCCATCCACTTCCAAAGCGATGTCACGACCGGTCGCGTCGATGCGCTTCCTGGCCGCTTCGATCTTCTTGAGTTGGCTTTCGATGAAGCTCTGGCCGCCAAAGCCGGGATTGACGCTCATAATCAGGATCAGGTCCACAAGGTCCATCACATTGTCCAAGGCATCGACCGGCGTTCCGGGATTGAGGACCACGCCCGCTTTCTTGCCCAGCTTCCTGATGTGCTGAAGGCTGCGATGGATGTGGGGGCCGGCTTCGGGGTGCACGGTGAGGCCGTCGGCGCCCGCATCGGCAAAGGCGTCGAGATAAGGATCCACCGGCGAGATCATCAGATGAACGTCGAACGGTTTTTTGGCATGCGGGCGCAGCGCCTTGACCACCGCCGGACCGATGGTGATGTTGGGCACGAAATGGCCATCCATGACATCGACATGGATCCAGTCGGCACCCGCCGCCTCGACAGCCTCGATTTCCGCGCCCAGCCTGGAAAAGTCGGCGGAAAGAATCGATGGGGCAATCAGGACGGGCTTGGCCATGTGTTTAAGTGCCGGATTCGGGCACCGGCTGCAACGCCCGACTGAGCATCGGGCAGGCGAGCGAAGGCGAGCCCCGGCGCCGGAGGCGCCGATTAAAAGATCGGGCGCGTACGCGCCCGGGGGCCGTGCGACCAAAAGAAGAATCGCCGGGGCCTCATGTTTGGGGTTCCGGTACCGGCTGGAGGGCCCGGCGATCCCTTGTCACAGCTAAAAGCAAGACCAGGGTCGGCAGCCACACAATCCGGGATTGATAGCGGTCATGGGGATTGGAAAAAGTGCCGCAAATGACGGCATTGCCGATCAGGCCCAGAAGAACCAGGGCGGGCAGGCTGGCCGCATCCCAGGAGCGGCGGATGGCGGCACGCTGAAGCAGCAGCAACAGGCCCAGGAGCGAGAGGACGCCGACCGGCACATGGATCAGGTTCAAGGTCTTGAAACGGATCAGGCCGCGCTGTTGACGCGCTTCCAGATAGGCGGGCACTTGCCGGGGAATGGTGCGCTTGAAATTGGGCTCCAGGATCGTCAGCTGCGGTTCGATGCCGTCGCCCGTCTTGAATTGCAGGAATTGCAGCACCGAATCAGTCGCCGCGGTGCGCACATGCATCACAGGATAGCGCTTGAGGCTCTCCACAATGATGCGGCCGTCTTCATCCTGTTGTGTCTGGCTGGTGAACCCGCCGAGTGCGCGAAAGCCGCTATTCTCGCCCCACAGCCACGCATTGGCGGACTTGGGCAACCGGTTTTTGTAGGTACAGAGCCTCCAATGCATGGCGCCTGCGGGCGGGCAGGTATCGTCCATCAGCCGCTGGACAATGCCGTCCTGCATCAGCCGCGCGAACAGGAAGACCGAGCCGGACTTGCTGAGAAAGAACTTGCCGGTAAGCACAAAATTGCCCGCCACGATCAGGCACAAGGCCAACGCCAAGCTGATCAGGCCGCGCCCCAGGTCCGGCCGCGGCAGGCATGGCTGCCAACGCATTGCCAGCTTCACGAGCCCCGCCACCAGCACCAGCCCTGCCAACAAGCCCAGATGGGAGGGGTGGCAGGCCACGGCCAGAGCGGTCAGCCCCGACACAAGGGTGCGTCCCGTCCCGCTCAACTTTCCACTGCGGAAAAGAAGCAGCCAGCCACCCAGGATCACCATGGGCGTGAAAATGTCCGGCTCCACCTGCCCCGCATACCAGGCAATACCGGTGAAGAGGCTCAAGATGGCCCCGATCGCCATCAAGGCCCGCAAGGTCAGGCCAGGCACCTCGATGCGGGCGACTTCCAGGATCAGATAGCTGATCATCAGGGTTTGCACGACAACCGCTGGCCACAGGCTGAAGCGGGCGCCGGCCAGGAACAGGAACTCGGAATAGACCGGCGCGCGTTCGACCAGGAAGACATGTCCCAGCCCTTCCAGCACATAGGCACCAGTGTCATAGAAGATCAAAGGAAAGCCGTTCCACATCGCCACCGACAGGAACATCAGGCTGAGGGCCATGGTACCCAAGATGCATGCAAGCGCGCCCACTACCGGACCGCTCAAAACCGAACGTCTGATGGTCTTCGCTGATTCGCCTGAGTGCCCCATGCGCGAGAATTTGCCGCAAGCCCCGTTCAAAAGCGATATCAGCCAATGCGATAACACCTGGACACCAAAGCGCGGTTGACTGGGCTCAGGGCACCCCTAAACTCCGCCTTCGCCCGAATAAACCTTCCGTTCAAAGGGACTTTTATGGCGGACAATCCGCAAACACCGCTGGCGACAACACGCCCGCTTTCCCCCCATATGACTGTGTATCGCTGGCCGGTCACCATGATGGCCTCCATCACCCATCGCGTCACGGGCGTGGGCTTGGCGATGGGCGCCGTGGTCCTGGCCTGGTGGCTGGTCTCGATCTCCAATGGGCCGGAAGGCTGGCAAAGCTTCCATGCCATCGCCGACACACCGATCGGCCTGATCGTGCTGTTCGGGCTGACCTGGTCGCTGATCTATCACTTCCTCAACGGCATCCGGCACCTGGCCTGGGACCTGGGCTATGGCTTTGACAAACAGGTCGCCGAGCGCAACAGCGTCATCGTTTTTGCGCTCTCCATTATCGCCGCGCTCGCGGTCTTTGCCCTCACCTGGACCGGCCATGGAGGCTATCTGCAATGAGCACGGCTCAAACCCCGCTGCACAAGGTCCAAGGCATGGGCTCGTCCCATTCCGGCACCGGCCACTTCTGGCATGAGCGCGTCACCGCCGTGGCGCTGATCCCGCTGTCGCTATGGTTCGCCTACACGGTTTTGGGACTGATCGGGACCAGCGAAGTCACCGCGCTCCAATTCCTGGCCCATCCCTGGAACGCGCTGCTGATGGGAGGCTTTGTCTGTTTCAGCCTGTGGCACACTTATCTCGGCCTGCAGGTGGTGGTGGACGATTACATCCACACCGCCGGCGCCAAGATTTTCCTGCTGCTCCTGATCCGCTTTTCCGTCATCGCCACCGGCGCCACCTGTCTGTTCGCCATCGTGCGCATCGCCGCTCTATAGGATCCTCGTATGCCCGCCTATAACATCATCGACCATAGCTTCGACGTGGTGGTTGTCGGCGCCGGCGGCGCCGGCCTGCGTGCCACCTTGGAATGCGCGCTTCGGGGCCTGAAGACCGCCTGCGTCACCAAAGTCTTTCCCACCCGCAGCCATACCGTGGCGGCACAGGGCGGTGTCGCCGCATCCCTGGGCAATATGGGCGAGGACAATTGGCGCTGGCATATGTACGACACCGTCAAGGGATCGGACTGGCTGGGCGACCAGGACGCCATCGAATATCTCTGCCGCAACGCGCCGGAAGCGGTGTACGAGTTAGAGCATTTCGGCATGCCCTTCTCGCGCACCAATGAGGGTAAGATCTACCAGCGCGCCTTTGGCGGCATGACTTCCAATTACGGCCAGGGCATCGTGCAGCGCACCTGCGCCGCCGCCGACCGCACCGGCCATGCCATGCTGCACACCCTGTACGGCCAGTGCGTGAAGCATGAAGTCAATTTCTTCATCGAGTATTTCGCCCTCGACCTGATCATGGAAGACGGCGCCTGCCGCGGCGTGATGGCGTGGAATCTCGATGACGGCTCGATCCACCGCTTCCGTGCCCATAAAGTGATACTGGCCACCGGCGGCTATGGCCGCGCCTATCAAAGCTGCACCGGCGCCCATACCCAGACCGGCGACGGCAACGCCATGGTGCTGCGCGCCGGGCTGCCGCTGCAGGATATGGAGTTCGTGCAATTCCATCCCACCGGCATCTTCGGCGCCGGCGTGCTGATCACCGAGGGCGTGCGCGGCGAAGGCGGCTATCTGACCAATTCGGAAGGCGAGCGCTTCATGGAGCGCTATGCCCCCACCGCCAAGGACCTGGCCAGCCGGGACGTGGTTTCGCGCTCGATGACGCTCGAGATCAACGCCGGGCGGGGCGTCGGGCCGCACAAGGACCACATCCAT
>DATBCP010000231.1:0-3820 GCA_036270435.1 Rhizomicrobium sp.
TGACGCTTCGGGCGTTCGCCGGGCAATCGCCTGTCGGCGATTGCTGTTTCCGGCTCACCCACCGGACCTGCTCACATGCTTCGCATGCCGCGGCTCACCCCACGATGCAAAAGACAAGCGCTTCTTCTATCTTTGTGCAGCCGGCGGGCGAAGCACAAAGTTCACCACGTCGGTGTTCGGCCCGAGTTTTGGTGCAGGCTTGGCCCAGCGGATGGTGCCTTTCAAATCAGCCGGGTTGGACGGTGCTTGCGACAGGCTGATGGTAAAAGCCTGCGTCTGTTTGGGGGCCAGGCGCAACACCTGCCATTCGGCGACATTGCCTTTGCCCTGCGGATCCGGATGCACGCCCTTATAGCCGTCGCCCGTTGCGCCTGTGACCGTCACGCCTGCCGGAACCACCAGATCGATGGTCAGCGCTTGCGCAGTCAGGCCCTTGCCGGCTTCGCCATTGTTGGCCAGGTTCAGGCTATAGCTGCCGGCCGATCCCGTGAGCTGCGCCTGCAATTCCGGGCGGAAGCCGATTTCATCATGCGCCCAGGTGTAAATCTCCTTCATCTGAGATTCCGACAGGCGCAATGGATTGAAATTGCCCATGCGCAACCGTTGGCCGGGACGTTGCTCTTCGAACTTGGGCATGGCGGTGGTGTGGGTATAGACCAGGTCCCGCATCAGCGCGTAGTCGCCATTGCGTCCGCCAAAGGAAGCGCGCGGCATGTCGAAGGTCGCGCCGTGGCATTGGGCACAGCCCGCGGACATATAGACTTGCTGGCCGTGCGGCGCGTCACTCGCCACAGGCACACGCCAGGGGCCGGGCTCGCCCGGCTTCGACAAAGATGCGAAATAGGCGGTGAGTCCGGCGATTTCTGCGTCACTCAGCTGCTCTTCGGTAAAGGCGGGCATGACGCCCCAGGGCTTGCGCACCGCTTGGCGAAATTGGCCGACCGACAATCCCCGCCCGGCAAGGTCGGGCCCGAAGGCACCCTCCCCGTCCTTGCCGTGGCAGTTCTTGCAGAATAATTGATTGCCTTCCCACAGCGTCTTTGCGGCAGCCACATCCGCTGTGCCACCCTGTGCGGCGGCGGGAAGCGGCAAAGCAGTCATCAGCAGCGCAACCCAAAATCTTTTCATGCTAGCCCCCTTGGATTCTCTATCCGCGATTCCCTGTCCGTCCAGGCGCATCGTAGCCGAACGACGGCTGCTGGCAATGTACCAGAGGCCCGTAAGGCTTGACCTGCGGGCCCGTGATCAGGCCCCCGGATCATTGCGGACGATAGCGCCGCCTTTCATGACAAAGTCAACTTTCTGAAGCTGCGCGATATCCGCCAGCGGGTCGCCCGGCACCGCGACAAGATCGGCGAATTTGCCCTTGTCGATGGAGCCGATCCGGTCCTGCCACCCCAAGACTTCGGCATTGCTCATGGTGGCGGCCTGAAGCGCCCTTGCTGGGCTGAAATGGGCCTGGCGGACCAGCGCGACCAGTTCCAGCGCCTGGCTGCCGTGCGGAAAGGTCGAGCCGTCGACGCCGCTGCCGACCGTGATCTTCAGGCCCTTGGTATGGGAGGCCATGACGACCGCCTGTTCGAAGATCGGGATCATCCGGTATTTGCCGCCGGTGTTCTTGCGGTCATTGTCGTCCATATAGGGTTCGGTATAGCGCTGCAGGGTCGGGTCGTAACTGAGCTTCTTGGCGACCATCATGTCGGCCTGCTGCTGATCCAGGCCGAAAGCGTGTTCGATGCTGTCGCAGCCCGCCAGGATCGCGTTTTTCTGACCTTCGCCGCCATAGACATGGCAAGCGGTCTTGTGGCCCAGGCGGTGGGCCTCGTCGATCAAGGCCTGCAGCACCGGCATGGGATAGGTCAGCACATACTGCGCCTTGCCGTCGGGGGAAAAGGAATAGGCGCCCGCCGGAAACAGCTTGATCCAATCCGCGCCATGACCGATCTGGTCGCGCACGGCGGCGCGCGCCTCCGCCACATCATGGACGACGGCGCTTGCCAAGGGATTGGCTTGCGTAGTCTCGCCGGGCGCGCCCCAGACGATGCCGCGGGTGGAGACTTGCGCCCTGGGCCCCTCGATCAATCCCTTGTCGATCGCATTGCGGATATCGACATCGCCATAGCCATTGCCATGGGTGCTCATGTCCCGCACCGCGGTGAAGCCCGCGCGTAGATCTGCCTGGGTGTTCTGTACCGCGATCAGGGTCGACATCTCACGCGTCATGCCGGGCTTGGGTGGATTGAACATATGGGTGTGCAGGTCGATCAGGCCGGGCAGGACCGTCTGCCGGCTAAGATCTATGACACGGGCACCGGCCGGAATCTGGATTTGTGCGGCAGGGCCAACCGCTGTGATGCGGTCCCCCTGGATCAACACGACTTGATTGTTCAATAACGTGCCGCTCTTGCTGTCGAATATCCGCGCGGCGCGAACCGCGATGGTCCCACGGCCCGGCGGACATTTGTTGGCGCCGCCATCGATCCCAAAGCAGGGTTGCGGACCGGCCCCGCGCCACGGTCGCCCCTGGCCACCGACATCCTGGGCGATGGCTGCCGTTGCCATCAGGCACCAAACGAGCGCTATCGTGCGTCTGAACATCTACCCCTCCCCTGTTTCGGATAGGCTAGATAATCCGGAATGACGCGTGAAGGCCAGCGCTCCGCGGCGGTCCCAGCATCACGGGAACATCGCCATGTCCAGGAAAGAATGCTCAAATGGGGCAAACCGACCGCGACTGCACTGGCTGCGCAGTCCGCTCAATGGGCGATTACATCATGGCTGAAGACAGCGATCGAGGCCCCGACTTCAGCAAAGGAATTGCGCTCGCTTCGCTTCCGCATGACGCCATGCTGCCCGGCCAAATCGGCGGGGAAGACGTGCTGCTGGTGCGGCGCGGTCCGGAAATTTTCGCGATCTCTCCCCATTGCACACACTATCATGGCCCGCTTGCCGAGGGGCTGGTGGTTGACGGCACCATACGCTGCCCCTGGCATCATGCCTGCTTTGACCTACGCAGCGGCGAGGCGCTGCGCGCCCCGGCGTTCGATCCGCTTACCTGCTGGAGGGTCGAGCAGCAGGACGGCCGTATTTTCGTGCGCGAAAAAATCTCCCAGCCAAGGCCGAAACCGCCCACTACGGCCACTCGGAAAATCGTGATTGCCGGCGGCGGGGCAGCCGGCTTCGCCGCGGCCGAAATGCTCCGCCGCATGGACTATCAGGGTGAAATTGTCATGGTCAGCGATGACGCGGCCGCACCCGTCGATCGTCCCAACCTGTCCAAGGATTATCTGGCGGGCAGCGCCCCGGAAGAATGGGTGTCCTTGCGGCCCGATTCCTATTACGCGGACAATGGCATTGACCTGCGCCTGGGCGCGCGGATCAGCTCCGTCAATCCGCGTGACCGGGAAGTGGTATTGGCCGATGGCGGCACGATTTCCTATGACCGGCTTCTGCTCGCCACCGGCGCCGAACCGTTGCGGCTGGATATTCCAGGTGCCGCCGCGTCGGATATCTTGACCTTGCGCAGCTTGGCGGATTGCCGGCGGATCATCGCTCGCGGCCAGACCGCCGGCAGCGTGCTGGTCATCGGCGCAAGTTTCATCGGGCTGGAAGTCGCGGCGTCGCTGCGCGCGCGCGGGCTCGAGATCCATGTCGTCGCGCCCGAGATGCGGCCCATGGAGCAGGTATTGGGGCCGCAACTGGGCGATGTCATCCGCGCCCTGCATGAAGAAAAGGGCGTGCGCTTCCATCTGGGAAACACGGTCAGCGCTTTTGAAGCGGGCAGCGCCACCCTCAAAGACGGCACAAGCCTGAAGGCCGA
>DATBCP010000232.1:0-9692 GCA_036270435.1 Rhizomicrobium sp.
ATCGAAGTCGTGGCGTCGGGCGTCGCCGTCGGGCTGGGCGACCCGGTTTACGACAAGCTGGACGCCGACTTTGCCAAGGCCTTGATGAGCATCAACGCCGTGAATGGCGTGGAGATCGGCGACGGCTTCGCCACCGCCGCCATGACCGGCGAGGAAAATGCCGACGAGATGCGGATGGGCAATGATGGCAAACCGGTGTTCCTGGCCAACCATGCCGGCGGCATATTGGGCGGCATCTCCACCGGACAGCCCATCGTGGCGCGCTTCGCGGTCAAGCCGACCTCCTCCATCCTTTCGCCCCGCAAGACCATCGACAAGGACGGGGCGGAGACGGAGATCGTCACCAAGGGCCGCCACGATCCTTGCGTGGGAATCCGCGCCGTGCCGGTGGGCGAAGCCATGATGGCCTGCGTCCTGGCGGACCAAGCGCTGCGGCATAGAGGACAGGTGGGATAAGTTCACCCTCCCCTTGAGGGAGGGTCGAAGGCGGCTTCCCGCATCAGCGGGAAGACGACTTCGGGGAGGGGTCCGGTTCACTGCCGGCCCGAAAGATAGCCTCCGCCACAGAATCGCGATCCTTCATCACTTCAATATTCCAAAAGCGAATCACGCGGTACCCCTTGGATTCCAAGAACCGAGTTCGCTCTTCATCATAGGCGGCGATTTTATCTGCGCCATGTTGGCTACCATCCAATTCGACAATCAGCTTTGCCGAGGGACAAAAGAAATCGGCGATGTAGGGACCGATGGGTTGTTGCCGGCGAAACCGCAAATCGGCCAATTGTTTGCCGCGCAATATGGACCAAAGAATTCTTTCGGCATCTGTGGCGTTGGCGCGCAACAATTTCGCCAGTGGACGTTTGTGAGTTTTTCTGCGGACGCAATCCGCTTTTCGTTGTTGCGCCATGACCCCTCCCCGAAATTTGCGCCGCAAATTTCGACCCTCCCTCAAGGGGAGGGTTGATTCTACCTGGGAAACTCACCCGGCGACGGACTAGCCGGCTGCGGCGCATCCCGCCATTTGGTAGTGAAAACCATCTGCGGCCCCACGCTCACTTGCGGTTCCGAAGGCGGTGTCGCCTTCATCTGGGTTTCGCGTTCGGCCACACATCGCCGCGCCAATCCGCCCAGGCCGGGAAAGTCGCCAGCTATGGCCAAGGACCGCAAAAAACAATCGTCGAAGAATGTATAGTGATCCATCTCGCCGCAGCCGAAGCTGGTGCGATCAGGTCGCGCCGCCGTCATGATGATGCGGTTGTCCGCTTGCAGCGGCGCCACGAATTGGCCGGAAAAACAGGCCGACATCACGATCACGCTGGGACGATTGCCACAGGCATTGTTCACCATGTCGTGCATCTGGCTGGGCCCCAGCACCGCATTGCCGATGATGATGCCGTCGGGCGTGCCATGGGAGGTGAAATAGATCAGACAGCCATCCTTGGCCCGTGCCGCCACCGCCTGCATGGCGGAGGCAATCTCGCCGATGTCCGAATGCTGGGTGCCGTCGTCATAATCGACCGAGAATTGCACCATATTGGCTTTGGCAAAGCCGATCTTGGCAAAGGCGTCCGCCAAGTCGTGGCGGGCATTGTCGAACACTTTGGAAGGCGCGCCGGAATGGGCGCGATAATCGCCCGCTACCAGGATCACCGCCCAATGGCTGAAATCGGTGAATTGGGGAACGGTGCGCGGTTCGGCCTGCCGGCTGGCTTCCTGGGCGGGGGCCGGCGTATGCGACAGCCACACCGCGGCGATCCCAACCGCCACGCACAAGCCCAACCCCAGCACGATGAGTCTCTTCGTCAAGACCTTCATCCCTGCCCAGATTCCTAACCCTGCCCCTGCCCCGATCCTCAGGGCCGCATGAAACTCCCGGCGAGCTCAATATGCGACGACCAGAGGAATTGGTCTATTGGGGTGATTGGACCTACCCGATAGCCGCCCGCCACCAGCAGGGCCGCGTCGCGGGCAAAACTTGCGGCGTCGCAGGATACATAAGCGATCACAGGCACTTTCGAGCGGGCCAGCGCCTTTGCCTGCGCCTCGGCGCCCGCACGCGGCGGGTCCAGCACCACTGCGTCATAGGCATTCAACTCCACAGGTGTCAGCGGCAACTTGAACAAGTCGCGGACCTCGGTGGTGACGGGTTTGAGGGCGGGCGCTTTGGCGGCTTGTGCCAGAGCCGCCAGGGCGGGCGCCTCCTGCTCCACGGCATGGACTTTTGCCTTCCTGGCCAGCGGCAAGGCAAAGGTGCCGCAGCCGGCGAACAGATCGGTCACGGACTTCGCCGTGGCCATAGTCTCCAGCACATGCGCCTGCAATGCCGCCTCGCCTTCGGCGGTCGGTTGCAAAAAGGGATTGGCCGGCAGGGCGACTGCGACATCGCCCAACCGCATGCGGGGCTGGACCGTCTCGAACACGATCTCCCGCCCCATGGTCAGCCGCGCAATGTTCAGGCCGGACAAAGCGGAGGAGAGAACCGCCCGCAAGGTGGGTGTGAGGTGGGCGCGCCAACGGAAGGCGCAATCGAAGCCGGTATCGGTTTCGGTGACATGCAGTTCGGCCGCCTCGCCCACGCCGAACAGCGGCTCAAGCGTCTGCCGCAAGCCGCCCACCAAGGCGAACAGGCCCGGTGTCAGCACATCGCAATGGTGCATGTCGATGACGGTATGGCTCTTGGCGGCATGAAAGCCGATATGCAGGCCCCCGGGCAGGCTTTTGATCTTGAACACGGCGCGGCGCCGCGACCGTGGCGGCACGATCAGCGGCTCCAGCACCTCGGCAGTTACGCCGGCGCGCTTCAAGGCGGTCACCACGGCATCGCGCTTCTTCTCGCGATAGGCGTCGAGCGGCAGGTCTTGCAGCGAACAACCGCCACAGGTGCCGAAATGAGGACAGAGGTCGTTACGCATCTATCGTCATCGCCCGGCTTGTCCGGACGATCCAATTTGGGCCGAAAAATGGATCACCCGGATCCCTCACGGGACCGGGTGATGACAAATAGAATAACGGATTAAGCGAGCTTACCAGCCGCCAGGTGAACAGCCTCGTTGCCGCGCCCCAGCGCTTGCAACGCGGTCTTCAGGATACCGTCGGCGTCCAGACCCGCCTGGGCGTACATCTTTTCAGGGCTGTCCTGGTCCTGGAATACATCCGGCAGAGTCATCGGACGAATCTTGAGACCCCGGTCCAACAGTCCGTCATGCGCCAGGAAATGCATCACATGCGCGCCAAAGCCGCCGGACGCGCCCTCTTCAATCGTGATCAGCACTTCATGTCCGCGCGCCAGGCGGCGGATCAGGTCGGTATCCAGCGGCTTGGCAAATCGCGCGTCGGCAATGGTCGGCGAAAGGCCGTAACCTGCCATGCGTTCGGCGGCCAGCAACACCTGGGTCATGCGGGTGCCAAAGTTCAGGATGGCTATCCCTGAGCCTTCCTTGACGATGCGGCCCTTGCCGATTTCCAGCGGAATGCCTTCGGCCGGACGCTGTACGCCGGTGCCTTCCCCGCGCGGATAGCGCAGGGCGCTGGGCCGGTCGTCGATGGCGGCGGCGGTCGCCACCATATGCACCAGTTCCGCCTCGTCCGATGGGGCCATGATCACGAAGTTCGGCAAGGCCGCGAGATAGGCGATATCGAACGAACCCGCATGGGTGGCGCCGTCCGCGCCCACCAGGCCGGCGCGGTCCATGGCAAAACGCACCGGCAGCGACTGGATCGCCACGTCATGAACCACCTGGTCATAGGCGCGCTGCAGGAAGGTGGAATAGATGGCGCAGAAAGGCTTCATGCCTTCGGTGGCCAGCCCGGCCGCAAAGGTCACGCCATGTTGTTCGGCGATCCCCACGTCAAAGGTGCGCGCCGGGAAAGCTTTTTCGAACAGATCGATGCCGGTGCCGGACGGCATGGCGGCGGTGATGGCGACAATGCGCTCATCCTTTTTGGCTTCCGCGATCAAGGCTTCGCCGAACACCTTTTGATAGGCGGGCGCCTTGGGCGTGGATTTGGCCTGCTCGCCGGTCAGGACCGTGAACTTGCTGACGGCGTGATACTTGTCACGCGCGGCTTCGGCGGGGGCATAGCCATGGCCCTTCTTGGTCACCACATGCACCAGCACCGGACCGCGCATGGTGTCGCGCACATTCTCCAACACCGGGATCAGGTGATCGAGATTGTGGCCGTCGATGGGACCGAGATAGAAGAAGCCCATTTCCTCGAACAGCGTGCCGCCCATGGCCATGCCGCGGGCATATTCCTCGGTGCGTTGCGCCACCTTGAACAGGGCGCGCGGCAGAACCCGGCGCGCCCACCGCTTCACAACATTGCGGATGCCGGTATACGGGCGCGACGACACAAGCCGGGAAAGATAGGCACTCATCGCACCGACGGGCGGGGCAATGGACATATCGTTGTCGTTGAGAATGACGATCAGCCGGTTCTTGTGGGCGCCGGCATTGTTCATCGCCTCATAGGCCATGCCCGCACTCATGGCGCCGTCGCCGATGACCGCGATCACGTGATTGTCGCCGCCCTTGAGGTCGCGCGCCACCGCCATGCCCAGGCCTGCGGAAATCGACGTCGAGGAATGCGCCGCACCAAAGGGATCGTACTCGCTCTCGCTGCGCTTGGTGAAACCGGACAGGCCGCCACCCTGGCGCAGGGTGCGCATGCGGGCGCGCCGGCCGGTGAGGATCTTGTGCGGATAGGCCTGATGGCCGACATCCCAGATGATCCGGTCGCGAGGCGTGTCGAACACATAATGAAGCGCGGCGGTCAGTTCGACCACGCCCAGCCCGGCGCCGAAATGCCCGCCGGTGACCGAAACGATGTCGATCAAATCGGTGCGCAGCTCATCGGCAAACTGGCGAAGCTGGTGCTTCTCCAAGTGGCGCAGATCTTCCGGCAGGTCGACCTGGTCCAGCAGCGGGGTCTTGGTATTGGGGATATTCATGATCGATAAATCTCTTTTTTAAGACAGCAAAGCAAGTTCAAGCTGTCTCCAGCCTCTCGCCGATTTCCGGGCCTGACGCGCCCAGCACGATCTTTTCCAGCCGCGTTTCCGCCGCCTTCAACTTTTTTTCACAATGGGCCTTCAGCGCCTGTCCGCGTTCGTACAGAGCGATGGAATCTTCCAGATCCACCTCACCCTGTTCTAAACGGGAAACGATAGCCTCAAGCTCCTTGAGCGCGCCTTCGAAGTTCAACTCTTCGATCGGCTTGGATGAACCTTTTGCAGACTGGGATATGACGGAACTCCACCTGTCTTGTCGTTTTCGGATCGCCCCGAAACCGAGCCGCACCATAATCGCAATTATGGTGCCCCCAAGCCAGCTTCGTGCCCCCGCACACAGGAAATTATAGTTCAAGATATCCGGGGAACAAGCAGTTTCGTTGCGGAACCTGTGACTAGCCGGTCACGGCCGCGGCAGATGCGCTGCCTTCAGCTGAATCGCGCTGCCCGGACCGCCGTCCGGCAGCTCGGCGACCTGGCCCAGGACCGCCTCCAGAGCCGGCAAGTGGAGCAGTGATTCGACCCGGCCAAACAACCCAAGGCTGGCCTCAAGCCCACCGGAAAGCGCCCCCAGCCGGCCCAGAAGGCCGCTAGGCCGCGGGTAAATGCTAAAGCTCATTGCACTGTCGGGAATGGACGCCAGACCGGCGGCGGTCTGGGCCGCCATCCAAAAGCCGCCCAGCCTGTCGACCAAGCCGCGCGCATTGGCGTCAGCCCCCGACCAGACCCGCCCCCGGGCGACCTCGCGCACCTTTGTCACAGGAAGCTTGCGGCCGGCAGCGACCTTTTCGGTGAAATCGTCATAGATGATGTCGGCCTGGCGATTGAGGTTGGCCCATTGGTCGGCGGTGAAGGGCACCAAGGGAGAATCCATCAACGTGTTCTTGCCGATCGCCACCGTCTCAGCCTTGGCGCCCACAAGCTCCAAGGACTTGCCGAAACTGACCTTGCCAGTCAGGACGCCGATGGAGCCGGTGATGGTCCCCGGCTCCGCCACGATCTTGTTGGCGCTCATGGAAATGTAATAGCCGCCCGACGCCGCCACCGACCCCATGCTGACCACCACCGGCTTGCCGGTCTTTTGCGCCTTCTTCACCGCATGCAGGATCTGGTCTGACGCGGTAACGGAGCCGCCCGGCGAATCCACCCGGAGCACGATCGCCTTGATGTTCTTGTCGCGCGCCGCCTGATCGATCGCCGCCGACAGATCGTCGCTGGCGATGCCCGAGGAAGTGTTGAGCAAGGAATTTTTCGCCGTGCCGTCCCGGATTTCGCCAGCCGCCTCGACGATGGCGATATTGGCGGTGTCCAGCCGCGACGTGGCGTCTTTCACATAGTCGGTGAATTTGATCGATTTCGCAGCTGTGCCGGCACGCGCGGTGGCGGCGGCGCGCGCCTCATCGTCATAGCCGATGCGATCCACCAGCTTATGGCTCTTTGCATCTTCGGCAAATTGTGGGCTCGCCTGCAAGGCCGCCACGATATCGGCGCGCGGGATGTGGCGGTTCTGCGCCATCTGGTCGACCGCATTGTCATAGACTGACGTCATCAGCACGGTGAGCTGTTCCCGGTCCGCCGGCGACATTTCCTTTTCCATGTACATGTCGGCGGCGCTTTTATATTCGGCGCGCTTGGCGATCTGGGGTTCGGCATGGATCTTGTCGAAGGCGCCGCGCAGAAACAGCTCGCCGCCGCCCGCACCCGAAGGCGAGAACGGACTTTTGGGCTGCACCCAGATCTCGTTGGCGGCGCTGGCGGCCAGATAATCGCCCAACCCAGCCCCGAAGAAAGCGGTGGCCTGCGCGATCACGAATTTGCCCTTGGCCCGAAAGCGATGAACGGCGGCGCCGATTTCCTGGGCTTCGGCGGTGGAAATCGCGCCGTTGCCCAGGCGCATCATCACGCCTTTGACGCGGGCATCGCGGCCGGCCACGTCCAGCCCCAGCACCACGTCCATCACCGTCGCCCGTTTGGGCGTAAGAATGCTGGTGGGAGCAGCAGCGCTGTCGTCGATCGGCTCGCGCAAGTCCAGCGCCAGCACCATATTGCCCGGCAAGCCGTCGCCGCGCGCCAGCGAGACGACCACGAGAACAGCAAGGACCAGAACCACCAGCATCACGGCCTTGGCCAGGCCGTTAAGGACCGATAGCAGGACGTCGCGGAGCCAAGCGAGAAAGCGGACCATGAAAAAGCCTTGAAAAATATTTTGGAGCGGCAGGATACTATGAGACACCGACAATCACATGAAAAAAGCCCGGCCCCCAATGGGGACCGGGCTGGTTTTTCGATGCTCCCTCAGGCCTTGGGGCACAAGGGCGCTCGACGTCGGTCAGTGTTTGTTGGCGTCCCGCAACTCGTCCTTGAGCCCGCCGATGGCGTTCTGGGCCTTGCCCTTGGCCTTGTCGGCCGCCCCTTCCGCCTGGAGCTTGGCATCGCCCGTCAGCTTGCCCGCGCCCTGCTTGATCGCGCCCTTGGCCTGGTTGGCGGAACCTTCAATCCTGTCCTTATCCATGTTCAACTCCGCTTGATGCTACTGGAGCCATAACGGGTCCGAACAGGAAGGGGTTCCGGGTAACTTTTTGATTCTTGCTGCGAACTCTAAAGCGTATGATGCGTATCACGGAGGCTTTCGATGCAACGGCGTCATTTCCTGGCTGGCTTGATGGGCAGCGCCTTTCTGGCCGGCCCGGCCCTTGGATATGAAGTGACCAAAAGCGATGCGGAGTGGAAGAAACTGTTGTCGCCGGCCGCCTTTGACGTGCTGCGTCACCAGGGCACCGAAGCCCCTTTCACCTCGCCGCTGAACAATGAGCACCGCAAAGGCATTTTCGCCTGCGCGGGCTGCAGCCTGGATCTTTATTCGTCCGAAACCAAATTCGACAGCGGTACCGGCTGGCCCAGCTTTTTCCGTCCCCTGCCCAATGCTGTGGTGACTTCGGAGGACCGTTCACTATTTATGGAACGCACTGAAGTGCATTGCCGGCGCTGCGGCGGCCATCTCGGTCATGTCTTTGATGATGGTCCCAAGCCGACGGGATTGCGCTACTGTATGAACGGCGTGGCGATGACGTTCAAACCGGCCAGCGCCTAATCAAACTCATCCAAATAAAACGCACCATGGGCGGCCCCCGAACCGCGCGAAGCGCGGTCGGAGGGTAAACTTCACGACCCGCCCCATCCAACTCAATTCCGTCGCGAAAAGACGGTTGGATAGCCGGCTCAAGGCCGGCCATGGAGAGGAATATCTCTACGGCTTCGCGGGCGCGCTCTTTTCGACCGCCTTTGCCTTGGCGCGAGCCTGGGCGACCATGTCGTCATGCGCGGCGGCAAAGCCCTTCAGCGAGAAGTTCAGGGTATAGCTCTTGCCGTTGTCGGCCACGATATTGATCTTGCCCGCAGCCCCAGACTTGGCGAGGCTTTCGACCAGGCCATTGTCCACCGCCTGCTCGACATAACAGCCATTGCGGTCGCAGCGGCGGTATTTGAGGACGGGCGAGGTGAAGCTGTCGGTCTGGATGGTCAGCCCCTTCGGGATGGAGACATCCAGCGGTACTGAGACCTGCAACGCATGACGGTCGAGGCTGGGAACATAGGCAATGGAAAGCGAGAGGACGCGCTGACGCGCCTGTTGCGAATCCTGTTCCTGGAACATGTCGCAGGGGCTGGGGCTCTGGATCGGGAAGCAGCGCACGATCCAATCTTCCACAGTCTTGACATCGGGGCGGGCGGGCGGGGCATCGGGAGCAGCTTCCTGGGCCAGCGCGGCCCCCGAAACAAGCACAACACCCAGAACAGCGCCCATCAGGACGGATTTCATCATCTCATACCTCGTTACGGCTTGGCGTTGGCGCTCTTGGCGGCCGGGACGGCCTTGGCGCGGGCTTGGGACACCAGATCGTCATGGGCGGCCGAAAAGCCCTTCAGCGAGAATTGCAGGCCATAGGCCTTGCCATTGTCGCCCACAATATTGATCTTGGCCGCCGGGCCGGATTTGGTCAGCGCTTCGACCAGCGAATTTTCCGTCACCATCTGCACAAAGCATCCCTCGCGGCTGCACATGCGGTATTTGAGGACCGGGGACGTGTAGGTGTCGGTCTGGATCGTCACCCCTTTTTGCAGCGCGACGTCCAACGGCACCGTCAACTGCATCAGGTGCTTGTCCAACCCGGGATCATAAGCCAGCGAGACCGTCAGGATCCGCTGTTTGGTGTCCTTGTTGGCCATTTCCTGGAACATGTCGCAGGGATGGCCATTCTTCACCGCAAAACACCGGACGGTCCAATCGCCCACGCTCTTGGTTTCGGGAGGGGATGGGGGCGGCGCGTCGGCAGTCTGTTGCGCGCGGGCGGCGCCGCAAACCAGGACAAGACCTGCAAAGGCACCCGCCAGAAGACCCGCCGAAACCGGCTCCCGCTTCACGACCACAGTCTCCAGAACCAGGAGTTACGCCGTGCTTCCGAGTTCTTCCAGGCGGACATGGACTGCTGATAGCCTTTGAACGATATCGGCACGGAAACCGCCTTGCCGTCCAGGCCGGCAAACATCACCGCCGCGTCGTCCGTCCCCTTGAGAGATGAGGCCAGCTTGTCGTCAAACGGCGTGGTCACGATGCAACCGATCGAATTGCATGTCCGGTATTGATAGACCTTCACCGGATCCTTGCCGATCTTGAGGCCCATGC
>DATBCP010000233.1:0-1971 GCA_036270435.1 Rhizomicrobium sp.
CCAAGGCGATCTCCATCGACTATGCGGTGATGGAGCGCACCGACAAGGCGGCCGTGGTGCCGGTGGAAATGGGTTGGAGCGACATCGGCTCCTGGGAAGCGCTTTGGACCGCGGCAAGCCGTGATGACCTGGGCAACGCCACCAAGGGCGATGTTCTGCATCACGGCTCGCGCAATTCCTATCTGCGCAGCGAGGGGCCGCTGGTGGCTGCCGTCGGTCTGGAAGACATGGTGGTGGTGGCGACGCCTGATGCGGTGTTGGTGAGCCATAAAAGCGCCTCGCAGGACGTCAAGCGCATTGTCGAACAGTTGGAGCGTTCGGGCCGCGAACTGCACACCACCCATCGCAAGGTCTTCCGGCCCTGGGGCTCCTATGAAGGCATCGATAGCGGCCAGAACTTCCAGGTCAAGCACATCACCGTCAATCCCGGCGCCAAACTGTCGCTTCAGATGCACCACAAGCGCGCCGAACACTGGATTGTGGTTTCCGGCACCGCGCAAGTCACTTGCGGCGACAAGGTCTATCCGCTGAAGGAAAACCAATCCACCTACATTCCGCTGGGGGAAAAACACCGGCTGGAAAATTTTGGGCCCGAACCCCTGCACCTGATCGAAGTGCAGTCCGGCTCCTATCTGGGCGAGGACGACATCGTCCGATTCGAAGATACGTACGGGAGAAACTGAGGCACCTGCGTCGCGGATCGTTTTATTGCTTGGCCAAGACCGCCAGCGAGGCGATCGTCACCGCCAATGAACTCATGATGCCGGTGACGTCCAGAACGATCTGGCGTGCATAGAGCGGCGCCAGGTCGCGCGGCACCACGATGGTGCTGCCGGGCGGCAGCGTGGAGGAATCAAACCCTAGCCAAGATGTTTCAAGCCGGCTGGCCGAACCGTCGGGCTGAACGATGAACGTCATGCCTTCGTTGGAGAACTGGGCATAGCCGCCCGCCTTCTTGATATAGTCACCGACAGACATGCCCGGCCGGTAGCTGTAGCTTCCCGGCTGCATCACTTCCCCCAGCACCGCGACCGTCGAAGGCCGCTGCGGAATGAAGACCACGTCGCCCGGCTCCAGCAGCGGATCTAGCGAGGGATTGGCCGCCAGCACGGCTGGATCGGCGGCAATGGCGATACGGCCCAAGGGCTTCTGGGTGCGCAACTGATTGACGAAGCCTTGAATGGCGGTGACAGCATCGCCGGGGATCTTGTCATTGCCGACCCTTGCCATGCCCGCCACCAGCTGGCTTTGAATTTCATCGGCGGCGCGATTGTAACCCTCCTGCTCGACTTGGGCGGCGGATCTTCGCAGAAACACGGTTCCCCGCGGATAGGCGGTGCTAGTCAGTCCGCCGGACCGCATCAAAACATCGGAAAGACGCTCGCCGCGGGTGATGGGATAATTGCCGGCGAAGCGAACCTCCCCCTCGATCGTCACCGAGCCAATGCCGGTCTCGGTAAAGATCTTGTTGAAATGCAGCTGGTCGCGGGGCCGCACGACATAGCTGGCGAGCGTCCCCTGGCGGAGCGGCAGGGTCTGGCGCTGGCTGGCGGCGCGGCCATTGCTGCTGTCCACGGCGGTGGTGAGAAGCTCCACCCCGCTTTCATCCGCCCAACTGACGGTGCCGCCGGCGGCCTGCACCAGATCGGCAAGTGAAGCATTTGGCCCCACAAAATAGGAACCGGGACCGCGCACCGCGCCATCCAGACGGGCGCGGTGATCGATCAGGAAATTGACCAAGACCAGAGGATCGACGTCCAGTTGGCGTGAGAGTTCGCCAAATGTGTGGGCTTCGCGATTGCTGGCATAGCCGCCGGGGATCGCAGGCTGATCCTGAAAGTTCGGCGCAGGCTGCATGGCGCTGACTGCCGGTTCCGTTTGCGGAGGCTGGCCGTTGACGCTATTGGTCATGCCGCTGGGCGCCATGTTGCTCTGCTGATTGGGAACGGCCTGCACGCCATAATAGGGCTG
>DATBCP010000234.1:0-5330 GCA_036270435.1 Rhizomicrobium sp.
GCCTCCGGCGTCAGGCGGAAGCCGGACTCCAAAGTGGTCTCGATCACCACCGACTTGCCGCCGCCCAGCAGCGCGATATCGGGATAGCTCACCCAATAGGGCGCCGGCACGATCACTTCATCGCCGGCGTTCAAGGTCGCCAGCAGCGCGTTGTAGATGATGGTCTTGCCGCCCGGCGCGACAAAGGTCTGCGACGGCTTGTAGTCGATATGGTTCTCGCGCTTGAACTTGGCGGCGATGGCGGCGCGCAATTCCGGAATGCCTTCCACCGCGGTGTATTTGGTCTGGCCGTCGCGGATGGCCTTGATGGCGGCGTCCTTGATGTTGTCGGGGGTGTCGAAGTCGGGCTCGCCCGCGCCCAAACCGATCACGTCGCGGCCCGCCGCCTTCAGTTCGCGCGCCTTGGTGGTGACCGCAATGGTGGGCGACGGCTGGATGCGGCCAAGCGACTCGGCCAGGAAACCCTTGGGAAGCGGCATGGAAGCGACTCTCGCGAGAAATGGCGGGAGGGGGATAACAATCGCCGCCGTCCGGGGCAAGAAAAGCTTGGACAGGCCCGCTATTCCGTTTCAGCGGGCAAGCGCTTGCTCTGAAATAATCTTGTCAGACCCGTGCCTTGTGCCGCGCCGGCAGGAAGTGGCGGATCAGCCCCTGATAAAGGCCGCCACCCACCACGCCGCCCAGCAGCGGACCTGCGATCGGCACCCACCAATAATTGTCCGGTGACGGCAGGGCTGCATCACCCCAGCCTGCCATCCAGGCGAACAGGCGAGGCCCCAGGTCGCGGGCCGGATTGATCGCCCAGGCCTCCAGATAGCCGGCGCTAGCCCCAATGGCCGCCACCAGAAGTCCGATGATCAGCGCCCCCGAATTGGCCTGGGGCGCCATGGTGTTGAATTCCTCGGTGACGGCGAAAACCCCCAGCACCAGGATCGCGGTCAAGACGATCTCGTCGACAAAGGCATGCATGACGCTGATGGCCAGTCCCGGATGGGTGAAGAACACACCCGCCGCCCCGCCATCGGCCCGGGTCAGGTGATGCAAGCTGTTGAAATGATCGATCACCGGACTGTAAAGCAGGTAGACGACAGCAGCGCCCAGGAAACCGCCCACCAGCTGTGCCGCGCTGTAGGGCAGCACCTTGGCCCGCGGAAAACCGCGGTAAAGCGCCAGCGCCAGGGTCACCGCCGGATTGGCATGGGTGCCCGACACCGCGCCGGTGACATAGATGGCGATGGTGACCGAGAGGCCCCAGGTAATGCACACGCCCCAATAGGCGGTCTGGTAGGGGCTGGGATCGTAGAGCGTGTACATGCAAGCGGCCGAGCAGCCGATCACGATGATGATGAACACGGCCATGCATTCGGAGAGCAGTTCTCCGAGCGTGATCTTCCATAGCGGCATGCGCCCCCCGGTATGCGTCTTCTTTTGCCGGATGCTAGCATGCCGCTTCGCAATTCCTGAGTCGGGCAATCCTTGAGTCGCGCGGTGAACAAAGCTCTGTTGCTCGTGGTTCTGGCGACCGCGCTGGCTGCTTGCGGCAAGAGCCGGCCGCCCGTGGGCAAATGGGAGGGCGGCACCGAGTCGGGCGGCGACCTGGTGGTGGCGCGGCTGGAGATCCTGCCCAACGGCCAGGTCAAGGTGATGGCCCCCGACATCACCAATGCGATCGGGCCGCGCGAGCACATCGACGAGTTGCGCGCCCGGCTGGCGGCGGACCTGGCCAATGGCTGGAGCGAGGTCACGCCCCGGACATTCGAATTCGACGGCAAGACCTTCCGCAAGCCCGGTGGCATCGCGCCCCAGATGGTATGGGACAAGGCCAGCAACCAGATGACACTGGAGCTCTATATCGGTGCCCGTCCGGCCGTGCCGGTGCCATTGCGGCCGGTCGACGATTTTCATGACAATCCGTTTGGGGCTGGGTGATGTGCAGATCACAGCGAAGGCATCAAACGCCGCGTTGACAATTTGCCTCTAAAGCCGGACTTTCCCGCGCAATCAGGATAAGCCGCTTTGGGGCGTGGCGCGGGTTTGGAAAACGGTGCTTTCATGAAAATCTCGACGTCTTTTGCCGCCGTGACCTTCGCGTCGCTTTTGTGTGCCGGCGCGAGCGTCGCCCAACAGCCGGCACCATCGGGATTAACGGAAGGCATGGACCCAGCCATCGCCCGCCGCATGGCGGCTCAAGCGCCCTCGGGCGAGCTTTTGACCATCCCACCCGCCAGCAATGAATGGCTGACCTGGGGCTATGACCAGGAGCGCACCGGTTGGAACCGGGCCGAAACCACGCTGACACCCAAGAATGTCGGCAAGCTGAAACAGGTCTGGTCAACCCAGCTTCAGGTGCCGGCGGACAAGTATGTGCTCTCCACCATGACCGCGCCCATCGTCGTGGCCGGCGTCGCCACCGCGAACGGTCCCACCGACATGCTGTTCATCCTGGGCGCCAATGATGTGTTGTTCGCGCTGGATGCGCGCACCGGCAAGCAACTCTGGTCCAAAAGCTTCCCCAACCCGCAAACGCCCAAGAAGCCCAAGGAATGGCTGTGCCCCGGCACCACCAACGACACGCCCACCATCGACAAGGCGCGCGGGCTGGTCTTCTTCATCACCAGCGACGGCAAATTGCGCGGCCTTTCCCTCGCCGATGGCGCCGAGCGGTTGACGCCGGTGGCCATGACGGCGCCTTTCGCGCGGGCCTGGAGTCTCAACCTGATCGACAATGTGCTTTATTCCACCAGCGGGCGGGCCTGCGGCGAGGTCACCGACACATCCTCCATCGAATATGCCGCCGCGATCTCGGGCCTGCGCCGTGCCGGTACCGGCCCCTTGCTGGACGCCTCCGCCGTCAATGCCGCCGATGTCAGCGACTTGGCGCATCCGGTGGTCACGCATTTCTTCGTCAGCGGCGCGCGTCCCGCGGCGCCCTGGGGCCGTGGCGGGGCGGTGCGCGGGCCCGGCGGCGTGATCCTGGAAACCAGCGATGGGCGCTACGATCCGGCGTCCGGCGATTTCAGCGAAAGCATACTGAAAGTGGCGCCCAAGGCGGCACGGCTGATGGACAGCTACACGCCCACCAACTGGATGGACAATCTGATGCACGACATGTCGGGCTCGGCCTCGCCGGTCGTGTTCAACTTCGCCGGCAAAACACTGGCGGCGGTGTCGCAAAAGGAAGCGGTGTTGCGAATTCTGGACGCCAACAATCTGGGCGGGCAGAACCACATGACGCCGCTTTGGCAATCGCCCAAGCTGGGCAATGACGAAAAGACCGGCACCGATCCCAGCCGCGGCGTATGGGGCGCCATCGCGACTTATGAGAATAACGGCCGCCGCTATCTCTATCTGCCGCTTTATGGCCATCCCTCCAAGGAGGCGCCGGTGTTTCCGGTGACCAACGGACCACGCGAGGACGGTTCGATCATGGCCTTTGAGGTGAAGAATGACGGCGGCAGGATTTCCGCCGTGCCGCTTTGGACTTCGACCAACATGGTGATGCCCGATCCCCCGGTGGTGGCGAACGGCGTGGTCTATGCGCTGTCCACCGGCGGCCAGGCGATGCAGAACATGGCCCATCCCGGCGAACAGCGCATGACCTATGAAGTCAGCTCGGTGCTGCGCTCGACCCCGGTGAGCAACATGGTGCTCTATGCCTATGATGCGGAAAGCGGCAAGCAGCTCTGGTCCAGCGGCAAGACCCTTACGGACTGGGTCCATTTCAGTGAGCCGGTGGTGGCGCTGGGTAAAATTTTTGTCGCCACCCATGACGGACATGTCGTGGCGTTTGGGCTCAACAAATAGGCCGCCGGCTTTCATCCCATCCGTTGCCGAAAAAACAGGCGATGACTAATCGTCAACGGTGCCACACGCCGCGGCGTTTTTCTTTGTGCTTCCGCGGCGTTTACCGGAGTCATCTGTATGCAAAAGGCGGACATAAAAATTTCCTTCGCTGGAGATGAGCAGCCGGCTGTCCGGCGACACTCCGATACAATTTAGAAAGCCTCTAACCCTTCACCTGACGCCCTGCCGGGAGGACACTTATGGACGGCTTTGTGTCCATTCGGCGCTCCACCTTAGGGATACAGCCAACACGGGCGGCCGGACCGGTTTAGGTGCCCCCCACGTTAAACCATCAGTCCGGCCGTCTATTTTCCACCTCACTGTGCTTTCCGGCCCACATCCGATCCCTGGGTTTTGGGCATGCGCGACAAAGCTTTACAGTTGCGCCTCTTGCCTCCCGGCCCATCAGCGCCATATTTGCGGGAACGGGGCCGCTAGCCGGTAGCGGGGGGCCTTGAGAGCTAGAACCATTATCTGCGGCACCCGCCGCCCCATTTTTGACAAAGAGAGTTCGATGAAGTCCTTGTTTCGTGGCGCCTTTTTCCGCGGCGTGAGCGCTAGCGCGCTTGCCATAAGCCTGGCGGCCTGCAGCGCCCTCCCCAGCCCCCTGGACCGCCTAGGCGATGTACCCCAGGCCTTTACCGCGCCTATGAACAAGAGCGCACCGGTCTGGCCGCAGGCCGACTGGTGGTCCAAGTTCGGCGCTGTCGAACTGGCACCGCTGCAGCAGACGGCACAGAAGGAGAACCTGGACGTCGCCCAGGCCGCGGCCCGCGTGCTGCAGGCAGAGGCCAGTGACGGCATTGCGCTGGCGGCGCTCTTCCCAACCTTGGGCACATCGTTCGACGCCAGCCGCTCAGGCGGCAACACGCCGACACCGGCCGGTGGTCGCGCCCGCAATTCCTTCGCCGCCGGCCTGACGGCAAACTATCAGCAGGGCTTTTTCGGCACCCAGTATCTGCAGCTGGAAGCGTCCCGCGAAGACTTGCGTGCCCAGCGCTATGCCGCGGCGGTGACCGGTATCTCGGTCTCCACCCAGGTCGCCGACGAATATTTCACCGTCCTGTCCTTCCGCGAGCGCATCGCCATCGAAATCGACAATATCGCGGCGGCCAAGCGCATCCTGGCGATCACACAGGCCAAGGTGAACAGCGGCGTGGTCTCCAACCTGGAGCTGGCGTTGCAGCAGGCCCTGTTGGCGTCGCAGGAGGCCCAGCTGCCCGTCCTGATCCAGGCGGAAAAGCAGGCGCGCTACTCGCTGGCCGTCCTGTTGGGCCGCGCGCCGGAAGGCTTTGACATCAAGGCACAGAATTTGGATGGGGTTGACGCGCCCTCCGTGCAGCCCGGCCTGCCGTCGGAACTGTTGCTGCGCAATCCGGCGATCGCCCAGGCGGAGGCGCAGCTCTATGTCGCCCATGCCAATGTGGACGCGGCACGTAGCACCTATTTCCCCTCGCTCAATCTCAGCGGCGGCACCAGCTTCGGCT
>DATBCP010000235.1:0-19300 GCA_036270435.1 Rhizomicrobium sp.
CGCCCATGAAAGCCTGGGCGACAAAGCGCGCCGCCGAGGGAAAGCCCGGCGTGTGGTCGTTGACCGTCAGGTCATTGTCGATGGTCTTGGGGACATGGACGCAGCGCAGCGGATAGCCGGCCGTGCGCGCGAATTCCGAAACGATGCGCACCGTATCGGCGCTGTCATTGCCGCCGATATAGAAAAAGGCGCCGATGCCGTGCGCCCGAACACTGCGGAAAATCTCCTCGCAATATTTCCGGTCGGGCTTGTCGCGGGTGGAGCCCAGCGCCGCGGACGGCGTGTCCGCGACCTCCAGCAGAGTCTGTTCGCTCTCCTTGCCGAGATCGACAAAGTCCTGATTGACGATGCCGCGCACACCGTGAAACGCCCCGTAAACGGCCTGGATATTGGGGGCCCGGCGGGCTTCCAACGCGACGCCCGCGAGTGACTGATTGATGACAGCGGTGGGACCGCCGCCTTGGGCGATCAGGATTCTGCGGAACTCGGAACGGGACATGGCGGCCGGACCCCCGAAAATCTAAAAACCGTTCAGGACTGCCCGTTGTATATCGCTGTCGCCGCTTCGAGGCGAGCCCCGCCAAAGCGCAATCCGGAAAATCGGAATTGATTTTCCGGAAAATTGCGCGACAAAGCGAGACTCTAGAGCATGATCCGGTTTCAATGAAACCGGATCATGCTCTAGTACTGCCAGTCCTTGGAGCTCTTGACGGCGAAATCCCGGAAGGCGGCCACGCGCTTGGATTGGCGCAAGGCATCGGCATAGACAAGATGCACGTCATAACCCAGCGGCGCCACATCCGGCAGCACCCGCTCCAGCGAAGGATGCTGGGCAGCGACATAATCGGGCACCACGCCGATTCCCAATCCCGCTTCCACCGCCTGCAGGATGCCGGTGATGTTGTTGATGCGGATGACATGGCCCCTGCTGTCGGGTTTGGCGTTCTTCTTGAACACCTCGTACAGCCAGTTGATGTCGCGGATCTCGGGTGCCGCGGTCTCGCCATAGACGATGATGTTGTGATCGGGAAGCTCTTCCAGCGTCTTGGGCGCGGCGTGTGTCTTCAGGTAACTCTTGGCCGCGTACATATGGTAATGCGCGGTGAACAATTTGCGCTGGATCAGGTCGGCCTGAACCGGCGCGCGCATGCGCAACGCCAGGTCCGCCTCGCGCTGGGCCAGGTCCAGTTCCCGGTCGTCCATCACCAGATGGACTTCCACCTCCGGATATTGTGCCAGGAACTCGCCCAGGCGTGGCAGCAGCCAATAGGCGCCGATGCCGTGGCTGGCGGTGATCTTCAGCGCGCCGCGCGGAGCGTCATGGACATTCTTGAGCGCTTCCTCCGCCGCCGCCAGACGGCCCAGCACATCGGTGACGGCGGTGAACAGCAGCTCGCCCTCATCGGTCAAAGTGAGGCCGCGGGCGTGGCGCTGGAATAGGGGGGTGGAGATTTCCTCTTCCAACGCGCTGATTTGGCGGCTGACCGCGGATTGCGACAGGCCCAGGCTCTGGCCGGCATGCGTGAAGCTGCCCGCGGACGCGACCGCGTGGAAAATGCGAAGCTTGTCCCAATCCATCACGTCCCCCTTTGACCGCTTTTGCCGCGGTCATCAAAAACGTCGCGCCGCTCATGCGCTCAGCGGCAAATCGCCTGCATGCGTTCCGGCCAGAAAGCGTTCGGCTTCCAGGGCGGCCATGCAGCCCATGCCGGCGGCCGTCACCGCCTGGCGGAACACCTTGTCCTTGACGTCACCGGCCGCGAACACGCCCGCAACCGATGTGTGGGTGGAGTCGGGCGCGGTCTTGATATAGCCGGCCTCATCCATCTCGAGCTGGCCATGGAACAGGCCCGTCGCCGGCGAATGGCCGATGGCGACGAACAGCCCATCCACTGCCTGCTCATGCTCCGAGCCGGTGACGGTGTTGCGCAACTTGACGCCGGTCACGCCTTTGGGCTCGCTCGAGCCCAGCACTTCCATCACCTTTGTGTCGTAAAGGACGTCGATCTTTTTATTCGCCGCCAGCCGCGTCTGGTTGGTCTTGTCGGCGCGCAGGAAATCGCGGCGATGCACCAACGTCACCTGATCGGCGAAGTTGGTGAGAAACAGCGCCTCCTCGACCGCGGTATTGCCGCCGCCCACCACCGCGACCTTCTTGCCGCGAAAGAAAAAGCCGTCGCACGTGGCGCAAGCCGAAACGCCGAAGCCCTGGAACTTGCTCTCGCTGGGCAGTCCCAGCCAGTTGGCGCTGGCGCCGGTGGCGATGATCAGCGTGTCGGCGGTGTAGATGTCTCCGCTATCGCCCAACAGCGAAAAGGGCCGGCGCGACAGGTCCACCTTGGCGATGGTGTCGCTGACGAAATTGGTGCCCAAGGCCCTGGCTTGCTCCTGCATCTGATCCATCAGCCAGGGGCCTTGGATGGCCTCGGCATAGCCGGGATAATTCTCCACCTCGGTGGTGATGGTGAGCTGGCCACCCGGTTGCAGGCCCGCGATCAAGGTCGGCTCCAGCATGGCGCGCGCCGCGTAGATCGCGGCGGTGCAACCCGCGGGACCGCTGCCCAGGATGATGACTTTGGAGTGTTTGGGGGTGTTGGCGGTCATTGCTTGCGTCTGCTTTGCGGCTATCGCGGGACTGGCCATGTCATATCGTAATGGCAAGGCGTTCCGTCAAGGCGGATCAAAAGCTGTGCCGGTGCATAAGGTTACATTGGCCCGCCTGGGCGCACACTTCTGCCCCTGCCTTCACGATTCGAGAAATATTATTGCGCGAGTTGCGCGCGCACGTTATTAGGACTCGCCCCATTTTCCCGACACAGGACCGCCGTGGACACCCGCAAGCTGGACGCTATCGATTTGCGCATTCTGGCCGAGCTCCAGACCGATGGCCGCATCACCAATGTGGAGCTGTCGCGCCGCGCCAAGATCACCGCGCCGCCCTGTCTGCGCCGCATCCGTGCTTTGGAAAAGGCCGGCTTCATCAAGGGCTATCACGCCGAACTGGATGGCAGGTCGCTGGGTTTTGAAGTGACCGGTTTCGTCTTTGTCGGCCTGGCGAGCCAGAAGGACGCCGATCTCAAGCATTTCGAGGAAAGCGCGCGCCGCTGGCCGGAGGTCCGTGAATGCCACATGCTCTCGGGCGAGGTCGATTTCATCCTCAAATGCGTCGCGCGCGACCTGTCGGCCTTCCAGGGCTTCATCACCAATACCGTGACGGCGGAGAAGAATGTCGCCAGCGTCAAAAGCTCGCTGGTGATCCATGCCTCCAAACAGGAGCCAGGCTATCCGATTACCGTCCCGGCCTGAAATGGGCTAGCCTTGAACCAAGCGATAAATTGCCAAGAGGGAAGAAGATGAAGCACAGAATCCTGTTTCTGACGGGCGTGGCCTTGTTTGCCTCCGGCGCCCTTGCGCTGGCCGCCGCACCGACGGCGAAAATGAAAGCGGCGGTCGCCGACTCCGGCCGCCCCTCCGCCGACACCCAGCGCGACGAAAACCGCAAGCCGGCCGAAATGCTGGCCTTTGCCGGCATCGCCCCGGGCAAGGTGGTGGTCGATATGTTGCCGGGTGCCGGTTACTTCACCCGCATCTTCGCCAAAGCGGTGGAGCCCAATGGTCGGGTCTATGCCTATTTCGGCGTGCAATACGATGCGCGCCTGAAAAGCCAGAACAAGGATCCCGACAACCAATTCGCGGACCTGAAACAGGCCTACAAGAATCTGGGCGTGATCCACGGACCGCTGGCCCAGCTCGTCACGCCGGAACCGGTGGATGTGGTGTGGACGTCGGACAATTATCACGACATGCACAACAAGGCCTATGCCATGGACGTGAATGAGGTGAACAAGGCGGTCTTCAAGTCGCTGAAACCCGGCGGCACTTATGTCATCATCGACCATAAGGCGCTCGAATCGGCCGGCGACGATGTCACCGAGACGCTCCATCGCATCAAGGAATCCACGGTCAAGAAGGAAGTGGAAGCTGCCGGCTTCAGGCTGGTGGCCGAGGGCCATGACCTGAACTATTCCAGCGATGACGGCAGCAAGCGGGTGTTCGAGAATGACATCCGCGGCAAGACCAACCAGTTCATGCTCAAATTCCAGAAGCCCAGTCATTGAAACCAGCGTTGCTGTCCGTGATCGCCTGCGCCGCGGCCTTTGCCGCAGGCAGCAGCCATGCCGCCGAACCGGTGTTGCGGGTGAAAGCGAAACTGACCGCGTTTGACGGCCAAGTGATGAGCCTGGAGGCGCTGTCCTCGCCCGCCGGCGTGCTGAAAGCAGGCGAGCCCTTCAGCGTCGCGGTCTTGCCGGAGACGCGCTATGTGGGCTCGGACAAAAGCTCTCTGGCGGCGGTCAAGCCGGGCGATTATGCCGGCGCCACCGTGACGCAGACCAGGGGCGGCGGATTGCGAGCCCAGGACGTCTATCTTTACGCCCCTGAACTGCGCGGCACGGGCGAGGGGCGCTTTACCGAAAGCGGCCGGCTGATCGTCAATGGCACGGTCAGCGCGGTGAAGCCCCCGGTGGTGGAGAACAAGCAAGGCGGCGCCCTGACCTTGCACTATCGTGGGGCGATGTTGAGCGGATTGGGGCAGGGGCGCACGCTCTGCGAAGGCAGGGCATCGCCGCCCGCCTATGCCAGCGCGCTGGCCTGTGAAGGCGATGCCGTGCTGGATGTGCCGCCCGGCACCGAGGTTTCGGCGCTGACGGTAGGCGACAAAAGTCTTCTGGTGGTGGGCAGCACCGTGACCGTGGCCATGACCAAGGGGGCCGGCGACAAGAACGTCGCCCCCGGTGTTATCGTTGAAAAGGCTGCGGCGGCGGAGAAGCCCGCACCCGTGGAAAAACCACAATCCGGACCTTAAACTGGACACTCTATCGGAGAAATCCCATGCCCCGTCTTCTGAACTTTGTTTGCGGCGCGCTTCTGGTCGCAACCCCGATTCTGGTGCCTGCCTGGGCGCAGACCGTCCCCAAATTCGGCAAATGGGGCGTGGATCTCACCTCCCTGGACAAGGCGGTCAAGCCGGGTGACAATTTCTTCCTGTATGTGAACGGCGGCTGGCTCAAGACCGCCGAGATCCCCGCCGACCGCTCTTCGACCGGGTCCTTCCAGGATTTGCAGATCCTCAGCGAAGAGCGGCTCAAGACCATCGTCGCAGACCTGGAAAAGACGCCCGACAATCGCCTGAGCGTCGAACAGCGCAAGCTGCGCAACCTTTACCATGCCTTTGTCGACACCACAGCGATCGAAAATCGCGGCCTGTTGCCGGTGAAAAAAGATCTCGATCATATCGCCGGCTTGAAGACGCTGGATGACGTCGCCCGTGCCATGGGCTCGATCAAGCTCTCCACCACGAGCATCTACAATATCGGCGTCGGCGTGGACGATAAGAATCCCGACAATTATTCGGTCAATCTCGGCCAGTCGGGGCTGGGCATGCCCGACCGCGACTACTATCTGTCCAACGACGAGGCGATCGTCAAAACCCGTGAGGCTTATCGCAAATATCTCGCCGACATGATGACCCTGGCGGGAATGACGGATGCGGAGGCTCGCGCCGACCGGGTTCTGGCGCTGGAAACCGAGATCGCCAAAGTGTCCTGGAACCGCGCCGACCGCCGCGACGAGGACAAGGTCTATAATCCCATGCCGGCCTCGGCGCTGAAGACCTTGGCGCCGGATTTTGCCTGGGACCCCTTCCTGGCGGAAGGAGGCATTCCCTTGAAGAAGCCGGATGGCAGCGAACGTTATGTCATCGTGGCGGAAAAGACCGCCTTTGGGCCGCTGGCTGCTATTTTCAAGAACACGCCGGTTTCGACCTGGCGCGACTATCTGACGGTGCATTATCTGCAGACTTTCTCGTCTTATCTGCCCAAGCGGTTCGACGACCTGACCTTTTCCTTTTATGGCACGGTGCTGACGGGACGCACCAAGCAGCTCGACCGCCAGACCCGCGCCACGCATCTGATCGACCAGCAAATGGGCGAGGCGATGGGCAAGCTTTATGTCGCCCGCTATTTCCCGCCGGAAGCCAAGGCCAAGGCGGACCTGCTGGTGTCCAACCTGCTGAAAGCCTATGAGGCCGACATCCAGACCCTGGATTGGATGAGCCCGGCGACCCGCGCCAAGGCGCTGGAGAAGATCCACCAGTTCACGCCCAAGATCGGCTATCCGACCAAATGGCGCGACTATACCGCGCTGCAAATCTCGGCCGACGATCCGGTGGCCAACGCCCAGCGCGCCACGATGTTTGAATGGAATCGCGATGTCGCCCGCATCAACAAGCCGGTGGACAAGACCGAGTGGGGCATGACGCCTTCCACCATCAACGCCTATTACAATCCCTCCTTCAACGAGATCGTGTTTCCGGCCGCCATCCTGCAGGCGCCCTTTTTCGATCCCAATGCCGATGATGCGGTGAATTACGGCGCCATCGGTGCGGTGATCGGCCACGAGATCAGCCATGGTTTCGACGACCAGGGCAGCAAATATGACGGCAAAGGCGTGTTCCAGGATTGGTGGACCAAGGAAGACCGGGCCAATTTCGATGCCCGCACCGCCGCCCTGGTGAAGCAGTATGACGCTTATGAGCCGCTGCCCGGCCTGCATGTCATCGGCAAGAACACCTTGGGTGAGAATATTGCCGACAATGCGGGGCTGGCGATCGCGCTGAAGGCGTACCACCTATCCCTGAACGGCAAGCCGGCACCTGTGATCGACGGCTATACCGGTGACCAGCGGCTGTTCCTGTCCTTCGGGCAGGTCTGGCGCACCAAGATGCGCGACAGCGCCGTCCGTACCCAGACCATGTCGAATGAACATACGGTGGCGGAGTTCCGGGTGATCGGTCCCACCCGCAACCAGGATGCCTGGTACGACGCTTTCGGCGTGACGGCCGGGGAAAAATACTTCCTGGCGCCATCGGAACGCGTTCATCTCTGGTGAACTTGCCTTTTGTTGTCCCGAAGGACTAATCGGGCGCTCGTGTTCGTCCTGGGAAAAGCTGAACCCGGGATGAACGGGCGGTACGGTCGCGTCCAATTAAATCTGGCGTAACGGTCCCGCGCCTGGGCTAGGCTTCGCATGTCTCGAACATGGATCGCTCATGCCCCAGGCCTTCATCAACCGTATTGCCACCTTGACCCCGCCGCATGACGTCCATGACGTCTTCCTGCGCTTCGGGCAGCTCATGCTCCAGGACGACAAGCGCCGGTTGGCCTTGTTCAACCGCATGGCCGACCGTAGCGGCATTTCCCATCGCTACTCCTTCCTGGAGCCCGATCCCAATGGCGAAGTGGTCGATGCGGAATGCTTCTACCGGCGCGGCGCCTTTCCCAGCACGGCGGTGCGGATGAAGAAATTCGAGGCCTGCGCCCCTGAACTGGCGGTCGCAACCTGCGAGAAATTGCTGGCCGGCGAAGACAGGAACCGCATCACCCATGTGGTGGTCACCAGCTGCACCGGTTTTGCCGCCCCCGGCATCGATCTGGCGGTGGTGGAACGGTGCGGGCTGCCCATCAATGTGGAACGCACCATGGTCGGGTTCATGGGCTGCTATGCCGCCATCAACGCGCTGAAGCTGGCCCGCCATATTGTACGGTCCCAACCGGACGCGCGGGTGCTGGCGCTGAACCTGGAGCTTTGCACCTTGCACCTGCACGAGACCGAGGACCTGGAGGAAATGCTTTCCTTCCTGCTGTTTGCCGATGGCTGCGCCGCCGCCCTGGTGAGCGCCGAGCCGGTGGGCGTCGAGATCAAGTCTTTCCGCGCCAAATTGGTGCCGGGCACCAAGGAGCTGATCCGCTGGCATATTCGCGACCAGGGCTTTGACATGGTCTTGTCGGGCGGGGTCCCCGGCGCCATCCGGACCGCGCTGACCGAGGCGCGCGACGACATATTGGGCGGCGCCAACGATATCGAATTGTGGGCCGTGCATCCGGGCGGCCGCACCGTGTTGGATGCGGTGGAACAGGCCTTCGGCCTTGCGCCTTCCGCGCTGGGCGCCTCGCGTTCGGTGCTGAACGATTACGGCAACATGTCGTCGGGCACGGTGATGTTTGTGCTGGACCGTATCATGCGCGAAGCGGCTGCGGGCCAGAATGCCAACAAGAGTGGCTGTGCCATGTCCTTCGGCCCCGGCCTGGTGGCGGAAACCATGATGTTCCGCATGGCGGCGTGAAACTTCGGACATTCGGGTATGCGTGAGCGCGTCCTGACACCGGAAATACTGGATCACCTGATGCCCCATGATCCCCGGGCCGTCAGGTCCCGGCGGGATCTGGTGCGCATCAATGCCGTGATGCGCCAGGGCGCGGTGATGGCGAGGCTGCTGTCGGATTTTCCCGCCCCCAAGCTCATTGCCGATTTGGGTGGCGGTGACGGTCACTTCATGCTGGGGGTGGCAAAAAGGCTGGCAAAGCGCTGGCATGGCGTGACGGTGATGATCGCCGACCGCCAGCCCATTGTCAGCGCCGAGACCCGCGCCCGCTTCGCCTGGCTGGGCTGGCGCTGCGAGAATTTGACGGGCGACGTCTTCGCCACCTTGCCGCTGATCAGGCCCGACATCATCTCGGCCAACCTGTTCCTGCATCACCTGGACGATGCCGCATTGGCGCAGCTTCTGGCCTTGGCCGCCCAGCGCGCCAAGGGCTTCGTCGCCTGCGAACCGCATCGCTCCGCATTCGCAGTGCTGGGCGCAAGGTTGGTTGGCGTGTTGGGGGCGAATGACGTGAGCCGGCATGATGCCCTGGCCAGTGTGCGGGCCGGTTTCCGGGGTCATGAACTGTCGGCCCTTTGGCCCCGCAATTCCGCGAAGGATCGCGCCTGGACGTTGCGCGAGCGCGACATCTTCCCCTTTACCCACGGATTCACGGCCTATGCGATATGATGCCGCCATCATCGGCGCCGGCCCCGCGGGTTCGGCGGCGGCCAGGCTGTTGGCCCAGGCGGGCTGGCATGTCGCCTTGATGGAAAAGACCCAATTTCCCCGCCGCAAAGTGTGCGGCGAGTTCATTTCGGCCACCACCATGCCGGTGCTTAAGGCGTGCGGCATTGCCGCGCCCTTTATCGAGGCCGCCGGTCCGCCGGTGATGCGGATCGGCGCCTGGGCCGGGGCCGCGATGCTGGCAGGCGGCCGGGAAAAGGTCTGGGGCCGCGCGTTGGGCCGCGAGCATCTGGACACGATGCTGCGCGATGCAGCGCTGGAAGCGGGCGCCATCCTTTTGCAACCGGTGGAAGTCACGGGCCTGAGGCGTGAAGGCGAATTTCATCTGTGCGCGTTGGATGATGGGCGTGAGATCATGGCACGTACCGTGATCGCCGCCTGCGGGTCCTGGAATCCCAAAGGCCTGTTCGCGGTGCGCCCGGCCCAGGCTTCGCCGTCCGACCTGTTCGCCTTCAAGGCGCATTTTCGGGACGCCGGTCTGGCGGCCGGCCTGATGCCGTTGCTGGCTTTTCCCGGCGGTTACGGCGGACTGGTGCAAAGCGATGGCGGGCGCGTCTCGCTGTCCTGCTGCATCCGCCGCGATGCGCTGGCGGCCGCACGGCACCGCCACGCTGGCAATGCCGGAGCCGGTAAAGCAGGAGAAAGCGTGCTGGCGCATATCATGGAAACCACCAAAGGGGCGTGGCTGGCCTTGAATCATGCGGTGTTGGAAGGCAACTTTCTTTCCACCGGTCCGATCCAGCCGGGTATTCGCGCCGGCCGCAAGGACGGCGTGTATTTCGCCGGCAACATTGCGGGCGAGGCGCATCCGGTGATCGCCGAGGGCATCAGCATGGCCATCCAGTCTTCCGGCCTGCTGGCGAAGATGCTGATTGCCGGGCGAGGCGAGGCCTATGAAAGCGAATGGCAGCGGCACTTCACGTCCCGTATCCGCGCGGCGTCGCTATTCGCGCATCTGGCGATGAGCGATGCCGGCCGGTTCGCCGGCCTGGCGGTGTTGCGCGCCGCGCCGAGCCTGCTGGACCTGGGTGCGCGGATCAGCGGCAAGCGACCGGCGGCGGCCTGACCTGCGGTTCTTTCCAGCGTCCCTCTTTTTTGCTCTAGTGGAGGACAGAAATGGGCCTGGCGGACCGGAGCGCGGCTGATGAAACGTTCAATCCCCTTTGTATTGGCCCTGCTGCTGATGCCGGCGCCGGCTTTCGCCGCAAAATATCTCCTCTATGTCGGCAGCTATACGGCGGGCACATCCAAAGGCATTTATGCCTGGACCTTCGACAGCAAGGACGGCAGCCTCAAGCCGCTGGGCCTGGTGGCGGAAACCAAGCAGCCGGCGCATCTGTGGATCGCGCCCAACGGCAAGACGCTCTACACGGTGAATTGGGAGAATGAGGGCGGCGTCAGCGCCTATCGCATCGATGCCAAGAGCGGCGCGCTGACGTTTCTCAACAAAACCTCCTCGCATGGGGCACAGCCCAACCAGGTGGTGGTGGATCCCAGCGGCAAGGTGGCGGTGACGGTGAATTATACCTCCGGTTCGCTGGCGGCTTACAAATTGGAGCCGGACGGCAAGTTGGGTGAGGCTTTTTATGTCGACCAGCATACCGGCAAGCCCTTGTCGCCCAAACAACCGGGCCCCAAGCAGCACGGCATCCAGTTCAGCAAGGATGACAAGTTCATGTACATCGCCGATCTGGTGTTGGACCGTGTCTATAGCTATCATTTCGATGCGGCGGCCGCGTCCATCAAACCTTGCGAGACGCCTTATGTGAACACCCATGCCGGGGCAGGACCGCGCCGCATACAGATGTCGCCCGACGGCAAGTTCCTGTATGTCGATCATGAGACCGACTCGGAAGTCGGCGTCTACACTATTGACGGTTGCAGCCTGAAAGAGATTCAAGTGACCGGCACGGTTCCCGATGATGCCAAGGCTCATAACACCACCGCCGAGATCATCATCGCGCCCGATGGGCGGCATCTCTATGTCGGCAATCGCGGCCATGACAGCGTGGCGATCTTCACCATCGACCCCAGGACGGGAATGCTGAGCGGCCGTCAGAATGTTCCCTCGGGCGGGCGCACGCCGCGCAACATCCGCTTGGATCCCACCGGCAACTGGTTTTTCGCCGCCAATGAAAATGGCGGCAATATCACCGAGTTCAAGGTGGACAAGAAAAGCGGCCGTTTGACCGCGACGGGCGTCACAGGTGAAATCAACACGCCGGGCGGGATGTATTTCCTCAAGGCGAGGTGATGCGCCCAAGCGCCGCTGGTGGAAACCGCAAAGATGCATAAAAGTGCAGCGATTTCGATGCTGCACCTGCTCATAAGGCCGTACGTTATTGGATAAAGCCGGGCGTGGCGTTGACGGTGTTCCGCTGCCGCTGCAATCTCCCGGGCGATAAAAACATCCAAAACAATCAGGGGAGAAGCCTATGAAATCGCTGACATTGGGACTGCTGGGTCTTGCCCTGGCCGCCGGTCCGGCTCTGGCGCAGGCCGGTGGCGAGAAGGGCCCCGAGCGCACCGTCTGGGCGGCGCACAAGGACACGCCCTATACCGGTGTCAACAAGCCGGTGACGCATGTCGCCGACATCCTCAAAGCGCATCAAGGCAAACAGAGCTGGGACCAGCCGGTGATGCTGACCCGCGACTATGACGGCCATTATGTTTCCTTAGGCCCGGGCGAGAAGACCAAGTGCCAGTTCTATGCCGACGACCGGGTATTCGGCTGGATCTATAGCGGCCAGGTCAAGATCACAATTGACGGCCAGCAGCCTTTCACCGCCACCAAGGGCTATCTGTTCGATGTGGCGCCCCGGCTTTCCTATTGCATGGAAAATACCGGCAGGGAACCGGTGGTATTTTATCGTTCCACGCCCGCGGGCCAGGTGCCCTCCTATCCGGAGAATGAGACGCCCACGCCCGTCCCCGGCTACCACTATGACAAGGCCAAGATCACATCGACCGGTGGCTATGAGCCGGGCAACCAGCCTTTCCTGGATTTCAACACATATGCCGCCGGCGGCGGCAAAAGCCGCGACTTCGCCATGGACGGCCATACCAGCGCCCACATCATCCGCGCCGGCGCCATCACCAAGCTCCCGCCTGACACAAGTTGGGGCCATTTCCACGAAAATATGGTGGAAGCTTGGGTGGTGATCGAAGGCCAGCTGGATGTCCTGGTGACGGGCTACGGCGTTGTGCATGGCGAGACGGGCGACGTCATCCAGGCCAATGACACGCGTTGGCACCGGGCGACCTGCGCGCCCAATAGCGGCACTTGCACCCGTTTGGCCATGACGCCGCGCTTGAAGGAAGGCCAGGTGCATTATTTCCAGACCGATCAGCCGCCCGGAAACTAGCTAGCAAATTGAGCAAGCCGCAAATCAGTCGAATTTTGAAGGGAGTGATGATGGATCGCCGGAAAGTGCTGGCCAATCTGGGAGCGGTGTCCTGCTTTGCGCTTCCCTTTCAGGCCAAGGCCGAATATCTGCGCAAGAAGGTCAAGATCACCGATGTCAAGGTGATGATCGTCCGCGGCCCCACCTGGGACTGGAATCTGTTCAAGATCGAAACCGATGCCGGTGTGCACGGCATCGGCGAGGGTTATTGGGGACCGGGCGCCAAAGACATCACCTTGAAGCGCTTCAAGGAACAATTGATCGGCGAAGACCCGATCAATGTGGTCAAGCTTTACACCAAGCTGCTGTTCCTCAATGGCGGTTATGGTGCCACGGGCGGGCTGACCCTGCATGCGGCATCGGGCATCGAGATTGCGTTGTGGGACCTGGCGGGACGGCTGCTGCAAACCCCGGTATGCAATCTTCTGGGTGGACGCTTCCGCGACAAGGTGCGCTTCTACCGCACCTTGCAGGCGCCGGAGCGCAATCCGGCCGATCCCGTCTCCTGGGGAGACCAGGCGGCGGAAGCCAAGGCCAACAATCCCTTCGGTTTCACGGCATTCAAATTCCAGGGCGACTCGGTGCCGACCACGGCCGATCCGGACTTCAAGGAGCCGGGCCATGACCGCTACACCAACCAGCTTACCAACCAGGACATCCGTCGCCTGGTGGATCGCATGGACCGGGTGCGCGCGGCCTTGGGTCCCGACATCGATATGGCGATCGAGTGTCATTGGAAGTATTCCGTCAATGACGTGATCAAATACTGCAATGCCGTGGAGCATGTGAATCCGATGTGGGTGGAGGATGCCACTCCGCCCGAGAATGTCGAAACCATGGAGCGGGTATCGCGCGCCACCAACACGCCGCTCTGCACGGGGGAAAATCTGTATGGCCTGTCGCAATTCGCGCCGTTGATCATCCGCCAGGCCTGTGCCGGGGTGCATATCGACATTCCCAAGTCCGGCGGGTTGTTCGAGGCCAAGCGGATTTCCGATCTCGCGGATCTCTATGGCATCTGGACGGCCTGTCACAATCCCGCCAGCGCCTTAGGCACGATTGCGTCCGCCCACGCCGCCGCTTCCGTGCGCAATTTCCGGGTCCATGAGCTGGCGGGCGGGCGCGATCCCTGGACCTTCCAGATGGTCACGCATGAAGGACCGTTCTTCCAGGACGGTTACTTTGTCATCCAGGACAAGCCGGGTCTGGGCGTCGAGCTCAATCCCGATGTGGTGAAGGCGCACCTGGCGCCGGGTGAACAATGGTGGGGTTAGGAGCGGTCCGCGGAACGCGGACGAGCAGGTCCGGCGGACCGTTTTGAGCGAATAACGCCGCGAGCACAAGCGAGCGGCCGGGGCGAGGAGTGGCCGCACAGCCGGGCGAAACGGCCCGGTGGACCGTTTCGAACGACGAACGCCCTTGGCGCAAGCGAAGGGCAGGGTGGAAACGATAGGGAGAGACAATAATGCGCAAGATTATCGCAAGCGTTCTGGTTGGCGGCACGATCCTGGCAATAGCCGCGATGGCACAGGCGGCCGACAGCTATATGGTCACGCCCAAGACCAGCCAGACTTTCAAGCCTGGTCCGGGCAATTTATACAGCCAGCAACTGCTGCTGAACCACAAGAATGCGCAATCCAACATCACCATCCGCGACAAGAACGGTCAGGCCGAGCAGCATGCGGACTGGGAAGATCACATCTTCGTCCTGGACGGCGAGGCCACTCTCACCTTGGGCGGCACCGTCGAAAAGCCCAAGACCACGGGCCCGGGCGAGACGCGCGGCGAAAGCATCAAGGGCGGAAAGGCGTTTACGCTGCACCCGCAGGATTACATCTATGTTCCGGTCAACACCCCGCACCAGATGATCGTGGCTCCCGGAAAGTCCATCCGCTACGCGGTGGTGAAGACCCATCCTTGAAAGGAGTGCGTTCATGCTGAAACATCTGAGGCCCATCTTTTTGGGATGCCTGGCGTTCGCGATTGCCGCGCCGGCTTTGGCGCAGGTCAAGCAGACCCGCGAACAGATGATGTTCTATACCGCGCAATGGAAGGGCGATCGCTTCCCTGACGGCCGGCCCAAGGTGTCCGATGACCTGTTGAAGCGGGTGGTGGACGTTTCCATCGAGGACTTGTGGGATTATCTGCGCGACAAGGGATACAATTGCCAGTTCGACACCGGCTTTCAGATGCTTCATCCCGACAGGCCTTTCGCGGGCCGTGCCTTGACGGCGCAATACATGCCGCTCAGGCGTGACATGTATGACGCGATCGCCGCGGAAGGAAAGCGCGAGGGCCGGGTCAGCGGCAACAACAGCTGGCCGATCGCCGAACTGACGATTGGCGACATGTATGTCGCGGATGGCTTCGGCAAGATCGTGGAAGGCACCTTGATCGGTTCAAACCTGGGCTCAGGTATAGCCACCCATTCCCATACCGGTTTTGTCTTCGATGCCGGTATCCGCGATGCCGAGGAGAACCGCGAGCTGGAGAATTACAACGGCCTTTACCGCGCCTATGATCCGTCCGCCTGGAAGGACATGACCCTGACCACGATCAACGCGCCCATCCGCATTGGCCGCGCCACCGTGCTGCCTGGCGACCTGGTGCTGGCCAAGAGCGAAGGGGTGATCTTCATTCCGGCCTATCTGGCCGAAGACGCCGTTGCCCATGCCGAATTCATCAACCTGGAGGATGCGTTCAATTTCGATCTCAACCGCCAGGGCAAGAATGGCGGCGCCTTCGAAGGCGGCTGGAATGGGGCCAAGTACGACGCCTTTGTGCAATGGATCAACGCCAACCCGTCCAAGCTCAAAATGAGCCGGGCCGAATTCGACGCCATCCTCAAGGAGCGCAGGGGCCGCGGCGAGGGTGTTGCGGGCGCGCCGAAGAAATGAGCGCGTCGCGAGCTTCGGCGAGCGTTTCCGCATATTATTTTGTCATTCCCGCGTAAGCGGGAATCCAACTTGTGACTCGATCCTAAACGGAAGTTGGATGCCCGCTTTCGCGGGCATGACAAGTTTTATCTAAAGGCGGGCAAGCAATCTAAACTCTATTCCCCTAAAGCAAACGCGACAAAGGCACTCCCCTTGGGCGCCTTGCGCTCACGGCTGGTGCTGGCGCCGATCACCACATATTGCTTGCCGCCCGCCATGTAAGTCAGCGGCGAGGAATTGCCGGCATAGGGCAGCACCGTCTCCCACAGCAATTTGCCGGTTTTGCTCTCAAAGACATGCAGCTTGCGATCGAAGTCCGTGGCGCCGATGATCAGCAACCCGCTGGCCGTGGCAACGGCACCGCCATAGCTCTCGCTGCAGGTGTTCTTGATGCCTTGCGCCGCCAGTTCGGGATATTCGCCAAAGGGAATGCGCCAGGCGAACTGGCCGGTCTTGAGGTCGATGGCGGTGAGATAACCCCAGGGCGCGGCGGTGGCCGGATAGCCGTCGGGGTCCTTGAACTTGTTGTAGCCGGAAAACGTGTAACGGGAATGGGCGCCGGGCATCAGCGAGGCGGCCGCTCCTATGATCGGTCCCTTGCGCTCAACCACCGCTGTGGTCCACATCACATTCTCGGTATTGACGAAGAGATATTCCAGCTTGGGATCAAAACTCATCCCGCCCCATTCGTTGCCGCCGGAGAAGCCGGGCAGGGACACGGTTTCATGATTGTAGGCAGGCGGGGTGAATGGTCCGCCATTGAGGAATGTCGCGAACTTCTCCCGCGCCCATTTGTTGGCTTCGGGCGTGCGCTGGGTCAGGTCCTGCGCTGTGATGGATTGGCGGGCCAAAGGCGGCGGCAGCCGCGGGCGCGGCTGGGTCGGCCAGGCAGTGTCGCCGGGCGCGGTGGCCGGCGGAACCGGCACTTCGTCGATGGGAAACAGGGATTCGCCGGTTTCCCGGTTGAAGATATAGACATAGCCGGTCTTGTTGGTGGCGGCGACGGCGTCGATCTTCTTGCCCTTGCGGCTGACGCTCACCAGGATCGGGGTGGAGGCGAAGTCATTGTCCCACTCGTCATGATGCACTGCCTGGAAGTACCATTTCAGCCGCCCGGTATTGGCATCGATCGCCAGCACACTGTCGGCATAGAGATTCTTGCCCGGCCGCTCGCCACCGTAAAAATCGTCCGACGCCGATCCGGTGGCGGCAAACAGGATGCCGCGCTTCTCATCCAGCGCCAGGCCCGGCCAGGCATTGGCACCGCCGGCAGTCTTCCAGGCGTCCTGGGCCCAGGTCTCGGCATTCATCTCGCCGGGACGGGGAATGGTGTGAAAAGTCCAGATCAGCTTGCCGGTGCGCACGTCCCAAGCGCGGATGTCACCGGGTGAGGCAGGAGTCGACTCGCCCACCTCGCCGCAGGTGAAGAACATGTCCTTGTAGACGACGACCTCTTCGCCCATGCGGACATAATTTTCGGAAGCTGGTCCGCGCAGGTTGTCATTGAGATCGATGCGGCCATTGTCGCCGAAAGCGGGATCGGGCTTGCCGGTGGCGGGATCCAGCGAGTAGACAAAATTCGAGGCCGACACCAACAGCCGGCTGTCCTTTCCGTCGCTCCACCAGCTTTCGCCGCGTTCCTTGAAACCGGCGCGGGACTTTTGCGGCAGTTCCGGCGTGTAGACCCATTTTTCCGCGCCCGTTGCTGCGTCCAGGGCGACGATCTTGCCGCTGCCCACGCCATAGAGAACGCCGTCAACCACGATGGGCGTGTTTTGCAGTTCGCTATCGGGCTTCAGGTCGTAACGCCAGACCTGCCTGAGGCTTCCGACATTCTTGGCGTTGATTTGTGACAGCGGGGAATAGCGCGTGGCGCCGGCGTCGCCCCGGGGATAGCGGAAGTCCTGAACCGTGGTGCGGCTGAAGGCCAAGGTGGTGGTGGCCAGCAGAAAGGCCGCACAGACACTGAAATGTTTTTTCACTTTATCTCCCCGCGGTATTTTTGCCGACTATAGCAGGGAAGATTGCCGCATCCAGTCGGCGAGCCGGGGCGATTTTGTGCAAAAGCATCATGGAAAATAGGCAATATCAGGGTCTATAAATGGATGGGGCGGCGAGTAGCTGGCTCGGCCGCGCTGAAACGGGGGAGCATGACCCAATCCCTGGCACAGGGCACCGCCATCAAGCCGCCGGCGCACCGGCTTTTGCCAAGCCGTTGGATGATCTGGTCGGCCGGGGTTGCGCTTCTGTTCGCGGCCTATCTTCTGGCCGGTTTCTATCTGGCGCCACGGCTGATACGGTCGCAAGCCAATGATTGGGTGAAGACCAATCTCAACAAGTCTCTCGCCATTGGCGAAATCAAGGTCAATCCGCTCAGCTTCAAGGTGGATGTCAGCGACATCGCCATACCGGCTGCGACCAATCCCATGGTCGCGGTCGGTCACTTGCGGATCGGCTTTTCGCCCCTGTCCCTTTTCCAGGATGCCTGGCGCCTCACCGAACTCGGCATCGAGCGTCCCTTTGTGCAGGCGACCATCCGGCCTGATGGATCGCTGAACCTGCTGGAATTGGTGCCGCCCTCGCATGGCGGCGAATCTCCGGCCTTGCGCATCGATCTTTTCAGCGTGCGCGAGGGCCGCATCGCCTATGCCGACAACAGCCGTCCTTCCGGGCCGCAGGAGACCTTGACGCCCATCACCTTCACCCTGCGGGATTTCCACACCAAGAAGAATGAAGGCGGGGAATTCACCCTGGATGGTAAAAGCGAAAGAGGCGAAGGCTTTGCCTGGCGCGGCATTCTCTCCATGGCGCCGATTGCCTCTCAAGGCCATTTCACTCTCACCAATCTCGGGGCCGACACCATTGCCAGATTTCTCGGTGACCGGTTGCCGGTTGCGCTGACGGCGGGACGGATCGGCGTCGATGGCAGCTATGGCTTCGGCTATGGCCCTCAAGGGCTGCGGCTGAGCATGTCCATTCCCAGGCTGGCGCTGAACGGGCTGGCATTTGATGGCAAGGACAAGTTGCTCCATGCCAGCGCACAGATTGGGGAAGCCGCGGCCAGCTTGAATTTCAGTTTTGCCACGGGTGCTCACGCGCCGGCGCCCGCCGCGACCCTGTCTCGCCTGGCCTTTCGCGATGTGACGTTTTCCGGAACCGGGCCGGTCAAGGGCGAGACCATCCGGCTGTCGGGTGCGACGCTGGAAAGCGCCAAACTCGATTATGCGGCGCACCGACTCGATATCGGCGCCGTCAGCGCGAGCGGGCTGGATGCGCCGCTGATGCGCGAGAAGAACAATGTCATCAGCCTCAGCCGCTGGCTTGTGGTTCAGCCGGCAACGGCGCAGCCAAAGACCGTGCCGGCATCCGGACCGGTTTGGACGGCGCAACTTGCGACCATGACTCTGACGGACGCGGCGGTGCATTTCGAAGACCGTAGCGTGACGCCGGTGGCCCGCTACGAGCTGGCACCGATCGCTTTCACCGCCAGCGGCATCGGGACCGACCTGACCAGGCCTGTGACGGTCTCTCTGACCATGGGAATCGACAAAAAAGGCCAGTTCAAAGCCGATGGCATGGTGACGCCTTCGACGCATGAGACGGATCTGAAACTTTCCCTCACCGGCATGCCGCTCAAGCCGGCGACGGCCTATCTGCCCATGCCGGCGCTGGAGTTGCGCTCCGGCGAGCTCAGTTTTTCAGGCACGCTGACTATGTCTGGGGCCATGCCGGGGGCCACGCCGGGCGGCGAAAAATTCCTGCCGCGCTTCAAGGGTGACGCGGCCATCGACCAGCTCAGCCTTTATGAACGCACCAGCAACAGCGAATTGTTCGCCTGGCGCGGTCTCAAGCTTGCCGGGATCGACTACCGGCCGGACCATGTCGACATCGCGCGGGCGCGCTTGGTCCGGCCGGTCGGGGGCGTTGCCATCCTGGCGGACCGCAGCTTCAACTTTACGCCTTTGATGGCGCCTAAGGTTGCCGTCTCTGCCAATATACCTGCGAGCCCCGGA
>DATBCP010000236.1:0-1800 GCA_036270435.1 Rhizomicrobium sp.
GGCACCGGCACTGCTCAAGTCGCTGGACATTCCCTCGTTGCTCGAGGGGATTCCGCTCCAGACCATCCTGGGCGCGGCTTTCTTCCTGGTCGCGGGAGGACTGATCTGCACCATCTTCGTGCTGCTGGCGGTGCGTGCCACCACCAGCATCGTCGAGACCGCGATATCCGGCGATCCTTTCGTCGCCGACAATGCCGAACGCCTGAAGCGCATCGGCTGGCTGCTTTTGGGCGTCATGGTGGTGGAATTCCTGTCCAGCACCGTGGTCGCCTGGATCGCGCCCGACAACAATATTGCCGGTCACATAGATGGCGGCGAGGGGCCATCGCTGGCGGGTTGCCTCGCGGTCCTGTTGATCTTCGTGCTTGCGCGCATATTCCGCCATGGGACCGAAATGCGCGCCGAATTGGAGGGAACAGTGTGACTCAGGAGATCATCGTCAAGCTGGACGACCTTCTCCATGCCCGGCGCATGACCCTGACCGATCTCGCCGACAAAGTAGGGATCACCTTGGCCAATCTGTCGATCCTCAAAACCGGCAAGGCCAAGGCGATCCGCTTTTCCACTCTGGCCGCGATTTGCGCGGTGCTGCAATGCCAGCCAGGTGATTTGCTGGCGTTCAAGGATGATGATTGAGCGGGCCATGCGGCTTGCGCCGCTCTTTTCTTTTAGGGGATGCGGGCGGTAAACTCGTCTCAATCAAGGAAATCACGGGTGGGAAGATGCGCGCGATACTGCTGGCCATGGCCTTGGCTTTGACCCCCGTGGCGGCTTTTGCCGATCTGGCGATTTCGGGGCAGGACGGCAAGCAGGTGCGTGCCGGCGACGGACTGCCGATGGTGCCAACGCCCGACAGTGTCGCGGCCATCGAATTTTCCAGCAGCAAGGCGCCCCGCGTCATCGGCATGATCAATGTCTGCTCCACCCAGATGGGCCCGCCCAGCGCGCTTGCCGTGGCGCCGGACTACAGCTTTGTGCTGGCGACCTGCCCGCAAAAGTTCGGGCCTGACAACAAGCTGACGGCGGCCAACACCGTGGCCGTGATCGGGCTGGATGACCCCACCAAGCCGAAGCTGCTGGAGACGGCGGAAGCGGGTCTGGGTGCGACCGGCGTGTTCCTGAACAAGAAGGCCAGTATCGTGCTGGTGACCGGTGTCGGCGACGACACGGTCACGCTTTTTACGATCAAGGATCGCCATCTCACCCGCGCCTCCCAGGTCAAGCTGGAGCCCAAGGCCGAGCCGCGTGACGTGCTGATCGCGCCAGACGGCAAATTCGCCTATGCCTTGCGTTTCGGTGACGGCAAGGTGACCAAGCTGGCCATCAAGGGCGACCAGCTTGCCCGGGTGGCGGATTTCGAGGTTGGGGCGCAGCCGGACGGCGGCAGCATCTCCGCCGACGGCCGCTATCTGTTCGTCAATGATTTTCAAGGCGCGCCGTCCACGACCAAAGGTGTTGGCGCGACCGCGCTGATCGACACGCGCAGCGGCAAGGTCACCGACGCCATGGAGGTGGGCGCGCTGCCGGAAGACGTGGTCCAGTCGCCGGACGGCAAATATGCCGCGGTCGTGGTGGGCAACGGTTCGGCCACGGTGCGCAATGCGCCCAACTACAGTTCGGTGTTCGGCAAGCTGGTCATTTTCCGCCGGGATGGCGGCAAGCTGACCCATGTCACCGACGGCCAGATCGGTCATGCCTGCCAGGGTGTGGTGTGGAGCGAGGACGGCAAGCGGCTCTTGGTACAATGCTCTGTTGAACGAGATATCAGGGTGTTGGATTTCGATGGCAAGAGCCTGACCG
>DATBCP010000237.1:0-3423 GCA_036270435.1 Rhizomicrobium sp.
CCAGACTGTTTGATCCGCTCGTCGCGGATGCCTTGCGCGATCAGGAAAGCCAGTTCCAGCGCCTGGCTGGCATTGAGCCGGGGATCGCAAGCGGTCTGATAACGATCCTGCAGGTCGATTTCCTTCAATCCCTGCGCGCCGCCCAGGCATTCGGTGACATCCTGGCCCGTCATTTCGAAATGCACACCGCCGGCATGGGTGCCCTCGGCATGATGGATGGAGAAGAAGCTGCGCACTTCCTCCAGCACCCGTTCGACGGGGCGGGTCTTGTAGCCCGATTGAAGCTTGATGGTGTTGCCATGCATGGGATCGGACGACCACACCACCTTGAAGCCCTCGCGCTTCACGGCGCGGAGCAAAGGCGGCAGCTTTTCGGCGATCTTGTCGGCGCCGAAGCGGGCGATCAGGGTCAGCCGTCCGGGAACATTCGCCGGATTCAAGGCCGCGATCAGGCGCAAAAGATCATCCGGCTCCAGCGAAGGACCGCATTTCAAACCGACCGGATTCTTGATGCCGCGCATGAATTCGACATGGGCGCCGTCCAGCTGACGGGTGCGGTCGCCGATCCACAGCATATGGGCGGATGTGTCGTACCAGTCGCCGCTGGTGGAATCGACGCGCGTCATCGCCTGCTCGTAAGGCAGCAGCAAAGCTTCGTGCGAGGTGTAGAAATCGGTGCCTCGCAGCTGCGGCACGGAGTCCGAGGTGATGCCGCACGCCGCCATGAAGTCGAGCGTTTCGGAAATACGCTGTGCGAGGCCCTTATATTGTTCACCGGCCGGCGAGTCCGCGATGAAGCCCAACATCCAACGATGGACATTGTGCAGGTCGGCATAGCCCCCTTGCGCGAAGGCGCGCAGCAGGTTGAGCGTCGCCGCGGACTGGGCGATGCCCTGCAGCAAACGCTGCGGATCGGGGATGCGCGCTTGCGGCGTGAATTCGCCGCTATTGATATTGTCGCCGCGATAGGACGGCAGGGTGACGCCGTCCCGCGTCTCGAAATCATCAGAGCGCGGCTTGGCGAACTGACCGGCAATGCGACCCACTTTCACCACCGGCACGCCGGCGGCAAAAGTCAGCACCACCGCCATCTGCAACAGCACGCGGAAGGTGTCGCGGATGTTGTCGGGATGGAATTCGGCAAAGCTCTCGGCGCAGTCACCGCCCTGCAGCAGGAAAGCCTTGCCTTCCGCCACCTGGCCGAGCCCTGCCATCAGGTTGCGCGCCTCGCCGGCAAATACCAGCGGGGGATGGGTCTTGAGCTGGCCCAGGACGCGATCCAGAGCCGCCTTGTCCGGATAATCCGGCATCTGACGGGCGGGTTTGTCCTGCCAACTCTGCGGGGTCCAGCTGAGGGCCACGCTCTACTCCTGCAAAATGGCCCTCCCCCGTATCTTTCGCTGCCGGAGGGGGTAAATAAAGAGAGGCGGTGGATATAGGCGATCGGGGGCCAGTTTACCAGACACGCGCCAAGCCGGAATGAATAGCGCGGCAAATCGCAAAAAGCGCGTCAGGACAGGATGTTAGGAGCGGCTAGCTGCGCCGGTTGCGCTGACGGCCGGCGTCGTCGAGCACATCGCTGAGGCTGCCCGGGCCCGGCGACCAGCGCTTGGCGCGCTCGGCGGCATGTTTCAGGTCGTCGACACTGACCGCCCGGCTGACGCTGTTTATGTCACCGGCGAACCGGTTTTTTTGCGCGGGAGTCGAACGCATCATGGCCGCCACCATGTAGCGCGCCGCCTTGTCATTGTCCTGAGGCAGGGCCTCGCCCTTGAAATAGGCGTGAGAGATGTTGAAAAGCGCGGCCGGGAATCCCTGCTCGGCAGCCTTCACCGTCCATACCATGCCCTGATACTGATCTTTGTCCACGCCGCGGCCGCTGAGATAGAAATATCCCAGATTGACCTCCGCCTGCGGATTGCCGGCCGCTGCCGCCGCCTGAAACAGGGCGAAGGCCTTGGCATCATCCTGCGCGACGCCATTGCCATTCATATAGGCATTGCCCAATTCGGCCTTCGCCACCACGTCGCCGCCATCGGCCGACTTGCCAAGCCAATTGGCCGCCGCCGCTTTATCCTCGATCCCGGTGCACTTCTGCATCAGAAGCTGGCCGTACAGCCTTTCGCCTTCAAGGTCACCGCTTTCGGCCAGCGGCTTCAGGTTGGCGCGGGCCAGCGCATAATTGTGATCGCGGACGGCGGCGTTGGCCGCCGCAGCGCTGGGCTTGACGGGCGCCGCAACCTCTTCGGGCGGCGAAACATGACACTCGGTATTGGTTTGGGTGATCGTCACCGTGGTGTCGGCAAAGGCGGGAGACGCCAATGCCAACAGAATAGCCCCATTCATCAACGCGTTTCGCATGAGCGCCCCGATGTCTTGCTGCCCGCTGGGACGATACGGGCAACAATCCCAAAACCCAAGATCGTGCATGGATTACTTTGTCGTAATGGCCGGCTCTTTGCTGTAGCTCCGGGTCCGCATGGTCACCAGCTCTTCCGCCGCGGTGGGGTGGAGCGCGATGGTGCTGTCAAAATCCTTTTTGGTGGCGCCCATTTTCAGGCAGATGGCGACGCTCTGGATGATCTCGGCGGCATGGTCGCCGAAGATATGGCAGCCCAGAACCTTGTCGGTCCCACTGTCCACGATCAACTTGATATAGGTTCGAACCGGGCGTCCACCCAACGTGTGCAGCAGGGGCTTGAAGGTGGATTTGTAGACGTCGATGGAATGGCCTTTCGCCAGCGCCTTGATCTCCGTCAGGCCGATGCCGGCAAGTTCGGGTGTCGAGAACACCGCGCTGGGCACATGGACGTGATCAGGTTTGGTGGGATTGTCATTGAAGGCGGTTTCGACAAAACACATGGCTTCATGGATGGCGACCGGCGTCAATTGGATGCGGTCGGTGACATCGCCCACCGCATAGATGTGCGGCGCCGAGGTGCGGGAATATTCGTCCACTTTCACTTCGCCGCGCCGCCCCAATTCCACGCCGGCCTTTTCCACATGCAGTGCCGCCGTGTTGGGCATGCGCCCGATCGCCAGCATGACCTGGTCGCAGGTTATGGAAGCCCCCTTGTCGGTCGCCACCCGCAAGCCGCCATCCACCTTCTCCACCCGGGTGAACTGGTTGCGCGCCAACACGCGGATGCCGCGTTCCTGCATGGAGGCCGTCAGCGCCTCGCGCATGTCCTCGTCAAAGCCGAACAGCGGCCTGTCGCGGCGGCAGACCAGGGTCACTTCACTGCCCAGGCCCTGGAAGATATGGGCGAACTCCACCGCGATATAGCCGCCGCCGCCCAGCACAATGCATTTGGGCAGTTCCTTGAGGTGGAATGCCTCGTCGGAGGTGATGCAAAGCTCCGATCCCGGCACGACCCGGTCGCTGCCCATGTCACGGGTGGGCCGGTTGCCGGTGGCGATCAG
>DATBCP010000238.1:0-5615 GCA_036270435.1 Rhizomicrobium sp.
CTGGCCGGAATCCACGGAGGGAAAGAAATCCTGGCCCAGGAAGGGCACCAGCAGCATGGTGGCCGCCACCGCTCCCAGAAAGCCGAACACAAAGGGGCGGCGCCTTGTCATCGCCAGCGCCAAAAGGTTGCGATAGGCCTCGCGGGTGTCGGCGAAACCCTTTTCGAACCGCTTCTGCAGCCGGGCGAACATATTGTTGCCCAGCGCGGCATGTTCTTCCGAATGGAGCTTGAGCAGATAAAGCGCCAGGGTCGGCACCAGGGTGCGCGACAGGATGAAGGAGGCGATCATGGCGAACACCACGGCCATGGCCATGGGCACGAAGAGAAAGCCGGCCACCCCCTGCAGCGAGAACATCGGCACGAAGGCGACGCAGATGCAGAGCAGCGAGACGAAGGCCGGCTGGGTGATCTGGCGCGCCCCATCCATGATGGCGTCATAGACGCGCTTGCCGTGCTCCAGGTGCCAGTTGATGTTCTCGATGGTGACCGTGGCATCGTCCACCAATATGCCGACCGCCAGCGCCAGCCCGCCCAGGGTCATGATGTTGAGAGACTCGCCGGTGGCCCACAAAGCCATCAGCGCCGACAGCACCGCCAGCGGGATCGAAGTGGCGATGATCACGGTGGAGCGCCAGCTCCCCAGGAAGAGCAGGATCATCAGGCTGGTCAGGCCGGCGGCGATAGCGCCCTCGCGCGCCACGCCATTGATCGCCGCCTTCACGAACAGCGACTGGTCCGACAGCACATTGACCTTAAGCGCGTCCGGCATTTGCGTCCTCAAGGCCGGCAGGAAATTCTTGATGCCGTCGACCACGTCCAATGTGGATGCGTTGCCGTTCTTCAGTATCGTAGATAAAACGGCGCGTGCGCCGTCCACATGCACGATATTGTTCTGTACATTGCTGCCATCGCGCACGTGGCCCACATCGCGCAGAAAGACAGTGCCGCCATTGACCGTCTTCACCGGCATATCGTTGATCGCTTCAATTGTATCTGGAGCGTTATTGAGATCGACGACATACTGGAAGCTGCCGATCTTGATCGTACCCGCAGGTGTGATCTGGTTTTGGTTGGCAAACGCGTTTTGCACGTCGGTGGCGGAAAGGCCCCGCGCCTGCATGGCCTGGGGGTCCAGGTCGATCTGGATGGAGCGAAACTTGCCTCCATAAGAGGCGGTTGTGCGTGCACCACGCACGGTTGCAAGGCGTGGCCGCGCAAAGTTTTGAGACAGGTCTGCGACCTGCTGTTCCGACATCGAGGCGGAGGAAAAGGCCATTTGCAGCACCGGTACTGTGGAAGCGCTGTATTCAATGATGTTCGGCGGCAGCATATTGGCCGGCATCTGCCGAATGGCGCTTTGCGAAATGGCTGTCACCTCGGACGTCGCCAACCGGATGTCGGCATCAGGCTGGAAATAGATTTTGGCAATGCCCAAGCCCGGAAGGGACATGCTCTCGACATGCTCAACATCGTTGACGGTGGTGGTGAGGAGACGCTCGTAGTTGGCCATCACCCGTGCCCCCATGTCGTCGGGCGATAGGCCGGCGTATTGGAAAGCCACCCCCAGAATGGGGATGCCGATATCGGGAAAAATGTCGGTGGGAGTCTTAAGTGCCGCCAGCGGCCAGAAGATCAGGATCATCAGGGCCATGACGATGAAGGTATAGGGCCGCTCCAGCGCGACCTTGACAAGCCAATTCATGCAACCGCCATCATGACGTCCTGAACCGCATCATATCGGCATCTTGCGCTTGCCATGCCTGCAGCCCATTTCCGCCACCGTCGCGCCGACTGCGCCATGGCGGCGCGGATGCAGCCGCGCAATAGCACAGGATCCCCCACCGCATTCTGCGAGAGAAAGGGTCCCCACGCAACGCGTTCAATCTTTCCAAGGGTTTGTAGCGTGGGTTGCCTATGGACGGGGCGGATTTACACCATTCTTACAATTAAGGGCAGGCCCGCCAACCCATCCGCACAGGGTGATTGCCCGGCTCTTTGGCGCATTTGCACCGCGAACATTGCCCAAACGCCCGGAATTGGCGCCCGGATTTGGCGACAGACTATCCGTCCGGCCTTACGATAGCGGTGCGGCAAAAAGGGCCCCGCCATCCCGGGGAGCGTACTGGTGGTGCCGCCAGCCGATGGCCGCGCACGCGATTTTGTTGCGATGCCACCCAAAACCAGGCCGCCGGCGCGGCAATAAATTTTCTGTCAGACAAAGTCGACGGCGATGACCTCATGCACGACTATTCGGGGCACTTCTACCGCCAATCGTCCCGCTTCGTTGCGCGTGTTTGCCGGCGTATCGGCCTCCAACAGCCGTACCGCTTTCACCGTACGGCCGGGCGGCAACTCCAGGCTCACGCTATAGGGACCCATCGGCAGTATCTCGCGCATATAGCCTTTCATCGCCATCGGATTGGTGAGATTGACCAAATGCGCGGTCGTCGAATCTTTCTGCCGCCAATAGCTGACATCGATCATACCGGGCCCCTTCACCGCCATCGGCTGGGCCGTGCCCGCCGCCCAGAGCACAGCGTTGCGCAACAGCGCTAGGTGATCCTGGTTGGACGTTTCCCAAAAGCAGCGGTCCAGATCGAAGGGAAAATAGACGACCCGCCCTTTGCCGAAATTGTGCAGATAGACCATCGGCGTATCGGTTTGCCAGACGCTGGCGAAGACTCGCTCCATCGGCAGATCGGGATAGCTTGGCACCAGAGTCAGGGGCGCAGAAATCGCGCCCCGCGGTCTCACATGCGCCAGCTTGGTGCCGGCCATGATGCGGGGAGCGTCGTCAAAGCCCGCCGTCAGCGGATGCGGCCCATGCACCGTGAGATAGGAGTTCTGCACCCGCTGGTCTGTTTTGCCGCCATAGTCGCAACCGAACAGGTCGGCCAGCGCGAAATTGGCGCGCGGTTTTCCCCATTCGTCATAAAGCGAAGTCTCGTGCGTCGCCACGATAGCGCCGCCCTTTTCGACATAATCGCGCAGTTGAGCACATTGCTTGTCCGACAGCGCCGCCACATTGGGCAGCACCAGCACGCGATAGCCGGCGATATAGTCGGGGTCCAGCTGGCGTTCATCGGCCAGATTGAAGGGAATGCGCGCTTCCACCATCGCCTGGTAGAAACCGCGCACATGGTCGCCGTTGCCGGCGCGCGGTTGAGCTGCCTCCGGAACCACCTCGCGATTGCCGGAAGCCTGCGAGACCGGCGGCACATAATAGGTGCCCGTCTGGTCTGACTGGAGCATCGCCACGCGGGCAAGATTTTCCGTGTGCCGGAAATAGCTCTCATTCTTGGCATGCCAAATGTAAGCCTGCTCCACCACCGGCACCCAGCGCTTGTCGAACACTTCCGCCTTGAATTTCGTCATCCAGGGACGAAATCCGTGCGCCAACCCGTCATGGATATAGGTCGCAAGCTCTGCGCTGGACTGGCAGGAATCCTCGAAGCGGTATGGCGTTGACGTTTCACCCACTGCAAAAATGCCGCTGACCGGGCGGTTCTGCATGGTGCAATAGGCTTCCTTGGCGCTCTGGCCGTTGCGCCAGGCGGGATCCTGGCCGTTGCGGCCCTGGCGGTCGGAAAACACCGCGCGAATGGTGGATCGCAGGCGCACAGGATCCAACCTCCCCCAAGTCCCCGGGGTGAAAAAGGCGTTGGGATTGACGCCGCTCACCACATCGCCCCACAGCTTGAGCTGGGCGTAGCGCTTTTCGTCGACCCACACATTATAGGCCTTCACATCCGGGGCCTGCGGATTGGCAAGCGACAGCGGCACGTCGAATCCACTGGCGGCCTTGAATTCGCTTTTGCAAACCCCGCAATAGCAGATGCCGGCGCTGCCTGCCCAGCGGTTGCCGAAGATGCCATCCACAGGATAGGTGCTGGTGATCTCCTTGAGGATCTTGGGCATCCAATCAAAGGTGATACCCCCATTGGGACAAGTCAGGAACAGGTCCGGCGCGGTGGGATGCTTTTTAGGATTTCCGTCGGCGCTGCGCGCTACCCATTCCGGATGCACTGCCAGCGCATCCGCGCGCATGGCATGCGGGTCGACGCGGCCGAGTACGCGAATCCCCATCTTCTTGCAGGCCTTGGTGAGATCGCCGAACATGTCGGTCTTGCCCAGATAGGGGCTGCGGGCATGGAACGGCACCTTGGTGGGATAAAAGGCGGTGACGCCGCCAGCGCTCAAACACACCCCCTGGGTGCTCGTGCGCTTCAGCAAACCCATCCAGAAATCCGGATCGTAGCGCTGCGGGTCATCTTCGGTGGCGCAGATCTGCACCCAGCGCATCGGCTCCCATTCCCACCCCTTTCCCGGCGCAGGCGCGGCCGCCGCTCCTGCCACGCGCGGAGAAATCGCCAACAGACCGGCAACAGCACCGGCGGACTGAACCAGCATGCGCCGGTCGATGCCGCCGGAGCTTTCATTTTCCACGGGCGTATCCTTTTTCACGTCAGGTGATGGCCACGACTTCGTGGCTGGCGACCGAGGGAATGACGAATTCCGCCCAGCCATTCGATACGCTGGCCTGGACGGGCCGGCCGGCGACCAGCAGCTTCACATTCTGGCCCGATACGCCGCTGCCCAGCTTGATCCGCACCTTGAACGGGCCGACCGGAACGAATTCGTCCAGCGGCGCGCGGAAGGTCGCGTAGGTCAGGTTGGCGACATGCAGCACCATGCGGCCGGATTGTTGGTAGAGGTTGCAATCCATGTAGCCGGGCCCTTCCACACTCAGCGGCAGGTCGTCCTTGGCTGCCCAACGCACCGCGTTGGAAAGCAGGATGCCATGGTCGGGATTGTTGCCATTGGCATATTGCCGGTCGAAATCGGCGGGAATGAACACCACGCGCGCGCCGTTCGGCAGGGTCCTCACCATCAGGGCCTGGATGTCGGTCTTGGGCGTACGCCACCAGGCATTTTCGGCCTGCAGCACGGGCGCGACCGGAATGAAGGTCAACAGCACCTCCGTGCCCGCATCAATGTTGAGCTTGGGGACAACACCGCCGAAATAAATCGCATCGGTCTTGTCGAAGCCCTTGAATATCGGGTGGCGCACAGCCCCCGGCGCCACCGGCGGCTCGTCGCCCTTGGGATGCGGGCTGTAGGCGACATTGGCGCGCAGTTCGGGCGTCAGGCGCGCATAGGTGTTGATGCCGAGCGGGCGCTCGCCTTCGCCCGCGGCGCCGAAGCCCAGGCCTGGATCCAGGTCGAACGGGTTGGAGCGGCCATTGATCGGAGCCCGATAGCCGGTATTGGGCCGCACGCCCGCAACCCAATGGGCGCCGAACAACTCGGCCAGGGCGTAATCCTGGCGCGCATCGCCAAACCGGTCATGCAGGCCGGTATCGCCGGTCGCGACCAGATTGCCGCCCTTGGCCACGAAGCGCTTCACCGCCGCTACCTGCGCGTCCGTCATGGCGGCGAGGTTCGGCAACACCAGGGTGCTCACCTTCGACGCATCGCGCTCGATATGGTCGGCATTGATGACGATGTAGGGGATGCGATAGCGGGTGAAGGTGTTGATCCAGCCGCGCCAGGGCGCCTCCACATTGCCGGAAACATCGTCGCGGCCATAGAAGACGTTGTTGTCTTCCGAAT
>DATBCP010000239.1:0-10471 GCA_036270435.1 Rhizomicrobium sp.
AGACACTGTCGAACACGGCATCCACCGCCACGCCGGCCAGCGCCATCTGCTCATGCAGCGGGATGCCCAGCTTGTTGTAGGTCTCCAGCAGCTTGGGATCGACCTCATCCAGCGATTGCTTCTTGGGCGTGTTCTTGGGCGCGGCATAGTAATAGGCATTCTGGTAGTCGATCTTGGGATAATGCACCCGCGCCCATTTGGGCTCGGTCATCGCCTGCCAGCGGCGGAAGGCGCCCAGACGCCATTCCAGCATCCAGTCCGGCTCGCCCTTTTTGGCCGAGATGAAGCGCACCGTGTCCTCGCCCAGTCCCTTGGGCGCGCGCTCCATCTCGATATCGGTGACGAAGCCGTATTTGTATTTGCCGCCCAGCTCGGCGACCTGTTCGCGTGTTTCCGCAGCGATACTCATGCGGCCTCGCTTTTGCCTTGGGGGTCTTTCGACCTTTTGAGCGCGCGCTCGCGCAATTTCACCAGTGACGCCACCGCGGCAGTGACATCCTCCATGGTGGAAGACCAGCCGAAACTTGCGCGCAAGGCGCAGGCCGCAAGCCGTTCATCCACGCCCATGGCGGCAAGGACATGGCTGACCGCAACCTTGCCTGAGGAGCAGGTGGAACCGGAACTCATCCACACGCCATCCAGATCCAGCCCGATCAGCGCGGTTTCGGCGGCCAGGCCGGGGACGGCAAAACAAGAGGTGCTGCACAACCGGGCCTGCTTCACCCCAAAGATAACACTTTCGGGCACCGCCTGTTTCAGCGCCGTTTCAAAGTGATCCCTGAGATGCGCGATGCGCGCGCGCTCACCCTCGCCATCGGCCAGGGCATGCGCGGCCGCGCCGAACCCTGCAATACCGGAGAGATTTTCGCTGCCGGCACGCAAACCTTTCTGCTGGCCGCCGCCCACCAATTGCGGCTGAAGCGGCGCACTTTGTTCCTTGGAGGGGGCATGCACCACCAGCACGCCGGAACCCTGCGGACCACCGATCTTATGCGCGGAAAGCACCAGATAGTCGCACAGGGAGAAATCGAGCTTGATCTTGCCGGCCGCCGGCACGGCGTCCACCAGCAATAGACCATTCGCCTCACGCACCAGCTTCGACACCTCTGCAACAGGCTGGACCACGCCGGTTTCATTGTTGGCGGCCATGACGGCCACCAGGGCGCGGCCCTTGCCCTCGCGCAAGGCCACACGCAGCCCTTCCAGGTCGACCACGCCGTCCGCCGTCACACCCAGGCGTTGAACACGCACCCAGGGAAAGCGCTCAGCCAGGCGGTCGGCGGTGGCCAGCACCGAAGAATGTTCGATGGCCGAGACAAAAATGCGGGTGATGCGCGCACCACTATTGGAAATTTCGCCTTCCGCCAGCGAGCCTTCCACTGCACCGAACAGCGCCAGATTGTTGGATTCGGTTGCACCGCTGGTGAAGATCAATTGGTCGGGTTTGGCGCCGGCCAGGCGCGCAATCTTCTCCCGCGCCTCTTCCATGACGGCGCGCGCGGTGCGGCCCTTGGCATGGATGGAAGAAGGATTGCCTCCCACCGCCAGGGCATGGGTCATCGCCGTCAGCGATTCCGGCCTCAGCGGCGAAGTGGCATTGTGATCGAGATAATGCATGGCTTGTGTCTGTGTGATCTGTTGCTGCTCAGGCCGCCGCCGTCTCGCTTTCGAGCGCGGCATTCAGGTCGTTGCACGGCCGGGACCGACCCAGCACCCGGCGCTCCACCACATCGGCCAGCGAAACCGACGACAGGAAGATGTGGATCTGCTGGCCCAGTTCTTCCCACAGGTCGTGGGTGACGCAGCGTGCCCCCGTCTTGGTGCAGCCCTTGGTGCTGCCGGTCTTGCAGCGGGTGGCGGCGATGGGTTCATCCACGGCCAGGATGATGTCGGCGATGCGCAGCTCTCCACTGGGCCGCGACAGCCGGTAGCCGCCGCCGGGTCCACGGACGCTGGTGACCAGCCCGCCCCGTCTCAACTTGGCGAAAAGCTGTTCCAGATAGGAGAGCGAAATGTCCTGGCGGGCGGCGATGTCGGCCAGCGCCACGGGGCGGGATTCGCCCGGATTTTCAACCTCTCTGGCATTGCCGGCCAAGTCGGCCATCGCCATCACCGCATACCGTCCCTTGGTGCTCAGCCGCATGACAGGCTCCCTTCCGTAAGAAGGCGTTTTTCCTTGCTTTTTGACCCCCCTCCCGGTGTAGAGAGGGCACCAAGCCAGAAGGCACGCCTGATGGCCCGGGATATAGAGTTCCTGAGTAGTTTGGTCAAGTATTCGCGGTCTTTTGGTGGGTCATTCCATAAGCTTCTGAAATTTCAGCGTTTTTGAGGGGTGATACGCCCGTCAAAGACCGAGGTTTTTGCTTGAGAATGGTTCTTTGAGGAGTCCATGCCTGATATCATTCTGCCCGGCTCGGCGGGGCGTATCGAAGCCCGGTACCAGAGGCAAAAAAATCCCGGGGCCCCCATGGCGCTGGTGCTGCATCCCCATCCCCAATTCGGCGGCACCATGAACAACCCCCTGGTGTACGACCTCTTCCATATGTTCCACGGCCTGGGCTGCACCACGGTGCGTTTCAATTTTCGCGGCGTGGGCCGCAGCCAGGGCAGCTTTGACAATGGCGCGGGCGAACTGTCGGATGCCGCCGCCGTGCTGGACTGGATGAACACGCTTTATCCGAACCCATCGCATGTCTGGGTGTGCGGCATCAGTTTCGGCGCCTGGATCGGTATGCAGCTTCTGATGCGCCGGCCGGAAATCACCGGCTTTGTCTCCATCGCCCCGCCGGCCAGCATGTACGACTTTGCCTTCCTGGCGCCCTGCCCGGCGAGCGGATTGATCGTGCATGGCACGCGCGACAATGTGGTGCCGGAAGCCGATGTGCAAAAGCTGGTGGACCGGTTGACGGCGCAGAAGGGCATCAAGATCACCTACAACAAGATCGACGGCGCCAACCACTTCTTCGACAAGCGCGAAGCCGATGTGGTGGAGACGGTGAAGGAATATGTCTCTCACATGATGAGCAAGCCGCGAGAAGGGCGTTAGCCCTTCTCGCGTCCCCGGCGAGCATCGCAAAGCGATGCGAGGGAAGGGGACCCAGGCATCAGACACCTATAGGTTTCGGGCACTTGGATCGCCCTTACGCTGTCGCTACGGGCTCCCTGGCGCTCACTGTCGTTCGCGCTCGCCGGGGATGACACTATGGTTTTGGAAAAATCGTCCCCCCGTCATCGGCTCTTTGACCCCCGTGGTCGTCGGCAGCGACAGCGGCAATCCGCGCTTGGACCGCATCGCCAGATAGGCAAAGCCTTGCGCTTCCAGCGCATCGCCGTCCCAGCCGGCCTCTTCTGCGCGTAATACCGGCGCATTTGCATAGGCGCGGAGTTCTTCCATCAAGAATGTGTTGTGACGGCCGCCCCCGCTGACCACCCAGGTCGCGGCGGGATGAGGAAAATGATCCGATGCCTTGGCGATGGCGGCGGCGGCAAAGGTTGCCAAAGTCGCCGCCCCTTCCGCCGGTGACAAGCCTTCCACCGCATCCATGCCGAAATCCATCCGGTCCAGGGATTTGGGCGGCAGGCGCGCGAAGTAGGAACTGGCCAGCATTCCTGCCAGCGCGGGCTCATTGATCCGGCCACTGCGGGCCAAGGCGCCGCCCTCGTCCACCGGATTGCCGGTGTGTTTCTGCATCCAATCGTCGATGGGCGCATTGCCGGGTCCGGTATCAAAGGCCAGCACCGCGTCGCCGCTTATGTAAGTGACCTGGGCGACGCCACCGATATTGACCACTACCAGCGGTTCTTTCAGCCCGGACTTGCGCGCCAGCGCGGCGTGATAAAGCGGCATCAACGGGGCGCCCTCGCCACCCGCCGCCACATCGGCGCTACGGAAGCCATTGACCACATCGATGCCGGTCAGCCGCGCTAGCAGTGCGCCGTCGCCGATCTGCCAGGTCCAGCCCTGGTCAGGCCGGTGCAGGATGGTCTGGCCATGAAAGCCGAGTAGCGACACATCGGCCCCCCGCAAGCCCGCCTCCTTCAGCAGTGTCTGGACCGCAACGGCATGAACCTCGGTGAGAATGCGTTCCGCTTCCGCGATCGTGGCGGGCACGGGCGCGCCGCGAGTCGCACGCCGCGCCTCATCCAACGCATCGCGCAATAGCTCGCGGGTCTTGCGGTCATAGGGTACGGTCAGGCTGGGACCGGGCTGGACGGTCGTTTCGCCATCGGTATCCAGCAGTGCGGCATCGACCCCGTCCAGGGAGGTGCCGCTCATCAGGCCCATGACTTTCTGGATGCCGGTCATTGTGCTATTGCCCGCCTGTCTTTGAACTTCGAGTGTATACCATGCCTTCCGCTCCCCAGTTCCAGTCGGAATTCTTGCGCACCTTCGTGGCGCGCGGAGCCTATTACGACTGTTCGGGGCCCAAGGAGCTGGACACGCTGTTCCGGAGCGAACGTGTCACCGCCTATATCGGCTTCGACTGCACGGCCAAATCCATGCATATCGGCAACCTGGTGCAGCTGATGACCCTGCGCCGGCTGCAACAGGCGGGCCACCGGCCCATTCTGTTGATGGGCGGCGGCACCACCAAGGCGGGCGACCCGTCCGGCAAGGACGAAACGCGGCTGATCCTGTCGCCCGAACAGATCGAAGACAACAAGCGCAGCATGCTAAGCGGCGTGCAGCATCTCTTGAAGTTCGGCGAGGGTCCGTCCGACGCCATCATGGTCGACAATGCCGAATGGCTGGACCGGCTGGAGTATATCCCATTCCTGCGCGAGATCGGGCGGCATTTCTCCGTCAACCGCATGCTGACCATGGACAGCGTCAAGCTCAGGCTCGAGCGCGAGCAGCCCATGTCGTTCCTCGAATTCAACTATTCCATCATGCAGGCCTATGATTTTGTCGAGCTCAACAAGCGCTATGGTTGCCGGTTGCAATCCTCCGGCTCGGATCAGTGGGGCAATGTGGTATCGGGCCTGGAATTGGGCCGCCGCCTCGGCACGCCGCAATTGTTCGGCCTCACCACGCCGCTGATCACCACATCGTCCGGCGCCAAGATGGGCAAGACCGCGGCGGGCGCGGTGTGGCTGAACAGGGAGATGCTGAGCGCCTATGACTATTGGCAATTCTGGCGCAACACCGAGGATGGCGATGTCGGCCGCTTCCTGCGCCTGTTCACTGACATGGCTTTGGATGAGATTGCGCGGCTGGAAAAGCTGGAAGGCGCGGAGTTGAATGAGGCTAAGGAAAAGTTGGCTACCGAAGCTACGGCCATTCTGCATGGACGCGAGGAAGCTGAAAAGGCGGAGGAGACCGCACGCCTTGCCTTTAAAGAAGGAATAACCTCGACCGACCTTCCTACCAAGATAATGGATTGGGCTGGCCCGGAAGGAAAATTCAAGGAACGAACCGCCGAAGCGATCCTAAGGGAGTCGGGCTTCGCGACATCTCTCGGTGACGCTGCGCGCAAAATTCGATTGGAGAAGGTTCTTATAAACGATCAGCACATCACCGATCCAAAGCAACATTTTTCGAGGGATGGCGTGGATCCAAAAACCGGCGCATTCAAGGTCCAACACGGACGAAAGAATATCGCGCTAGTAAAACCCAAATAAAATGTCATGGCCGGGCTTGACCCGGCCATCCAGGACTCAGACGCGCAGGGTTTTGACGTGGATGGCGCGCATACGCTGTCGCTATGCGCCGGAGGCCGGCCATGACAAGTTGGGGCTATTGCACGGACGGCCTGGGTGTCGGTGCGGCGGCTTCTGACTTTGGCGCCTGCGGCTTCGGCGCATTGGTCGGCGCGTCCCGCTGCGTCGGAATGTGACCCTCGAAAATCCGGCGGAAGATGCCCGGCGCCAGCATGGAAAGCGGGTTGGTGCTGATGCTGGGCTGCTCCATATTGCCGGTGGCGGAATAGGTGGCGCTGAGAATCCCTTCGCCTTTCTTGGAGGCGATGATATCGCCCAGCAGCGGAATATTGCTGAGCACGGAATTGACGCCACAGGCCGGTACCAGCGAGCCCTTCAGCGCCAGAGTGCCGTGCGGCCGGTCGATATAGCCGTCGGCAGTTGCGCAGATGGCGGGCCCCGCGGCGCGCGAGCCATTGACGCCGATGACATTGTTCTTGGAGGTGAAGGGGAAGTTCCACTCGTCCAGGGTGATGCCGTTTCCACCCACAAAGTCGCCCAGTCCCGTCAACGAACCCGCAGAGAACAGGCGGCTGATCAGCGGCTGGTTGATCAGCTGGAAATTCTTCACCGTCAGCACGCCGGTGAAATCGGCCGCGGTATTGGAAGGACCGGGAGGATCATTGGCCTGGCCCGGCAGGTTGATGGTGGCGGACAATTCACCGCCGCGTATGCTTTCGAATGCGAAGACGCCGCGCGCCAGCAGCCCCGCATCCTCCGTGGTCAGCGTGACTTTGCGGCCTGCGGCTCCATTCTCCAAGTTGGCGGCGATCGGCGCGCTCTTGTTTGCCATGGTGACACCACCGCTCAGGCTCAAACCCGAGGGCCGGTTGCCGATACCAGCCAGGTCAAGATTGAACGGCGCGATCGAAACCCCGTCTCGCATCGCCATCCGATCCAGCTTGGCGTTGATATGGAAATGGCCTTGCGGCGTGTCATCGAAAGGCTGGGAGGCGGCTGCGGTTCCTCCAAGCTGTTCGCTTGATCCGGTACGTCCGATCTTGGATCCGTCCAGCGAGCGTCCACGCAGCAGATAGTCGTCGCCTTGACTGCCGCGCGAAAGCTGGAACGAGAGATCGTTGAGCGGCCCCATTCGCACCATCGGCAGGTTCAGCACGGTCATATCGCCATTGTGGTTGAAATCCGCCGTGCCGCTCAGATTCAGCACCGGACCGGTGACGCGAATACTCTCTTCCTGCACCACATTGCCGGGCGCGAAATTGATCCCGATGCGTCCGGCCGCCGCCTGGCCGGCGGTCTTTTCCAGATTGACGATGGGTATCGAAAGCGTGGCCGGCGTGAAATCCACCGTGACATCGGCATGCATCAACCCGCCGCGATGGCCGGTGATGTCGGCGCTTACCGGCACGGCGCCGCGCAGAATGCGGGTAAGTCCCAGATTCAGCGCCTGGCGGGCCCCCTCTGTCATCGTGCCTTTGACGGCAAGGCGCGAGGTGATCGCGTCCTGGGTCTTGAAGTCCTCCGTCCAGTCCACGCTGAGCCGCGCATCGGCGAGGTTGACCTGCCCGGTTTGGTGCAAATGGCCATTGTCGATATCGAAGGTGACATTGCCGTCCGTCAGGCGCGTCTTGCCGCCCAGGGTCACGGCGAATTCGCTGACCGTTGCTTTGACGGAAATGCCCACATCGTCCACCGGCAAATCGGCCAGCATGGGAACCGTGAACATCAGATCGGCGCCGGCGCGGCCCCCTGTGGTCTTGGGATCGATGCCGAACCGGGTGGGATAATTCAGCGGTTTCATGTCGATCAGCGCCATCACATCCGGCATGGCGCCGTCGACATGCACGCCGAATTGTCCGGCCGTGCCCCTTTGATGCAGGTTCGGGATCAGCGCCGTGCCGTTTTTGGCGACCAAAGGCCCGATGCGGCCGCTGCTGAAGCTGGCCTTGAGGGTATCGCCGGTGAGAATGGCGTCGCCGGTCACGCCGGTGGCATGGGTTAGCCCCTGCACATAATTGCCTTCGATATTTTTCATTCCGAAGGTCAATTTCAACGACTCATCCGGCAAGGCATCCTGGTCCAGCATCCCTGGCGCAAAGTTGGCCTCCGCTTCCAGCGGCCCCATATCGCCGGCGAAGATATTTTCATCGATCCAGCTGCGCGTCCCCGTCGCTACCGGTAGCGGCCAGTAGCGCAGCAGCGTACGCACCGGCAAAGCGGGAATGCGGGCCTTCACTATCAGTCCCGGCGAGCCCTTGTCGTTCAAGGTGATGCTGCCCGACCCGTCAAGCGCAAAGCCGGAGGCGGCAAGGCTGAACTTGCTGACGTTGAACTGCCGCGGCTGGAAAAGATAATCACCCGCGACGGCCAGTGATTGATAACTGACGGCCTGAGCAAAAATGCCCGGCATTTCGAGCGCGATATTTGCGCCTGACAGCTCGGCATGAACGTGATCCAGTTGGCCGCCCGCATCATAAAAGACCTCTCCGCCACCTCTGAGATGGGCCCGCGCTTCCTTTGCGTCGAGGTCTGCGGTGGTCAGCGCCAGCCGGTTCACCCCGCCGTCATAGCGCCCGATCAGCCGCAAGCTGTTGATATGCAGCGCCTTGCTTTTCAGGGCGGGAAAAGGAATTTCGCCGCGCGCGGCCAGGTCGAAGGCCGCGAAAGCCAGCTTGCCTGCCGGATCGGCGCCGAAATCCGCCGAAACACTGGCCGTCATCGGAATATCCTTCACGCGGGCGAACATCTTGGCGCTGGCGCCCAGCGCACGCAGATCCAGGTCCGTGATGGTGGCCCTGCCACGGAGCTGTCCTTTCGCATTGCCTTGCATCGGCGGCATGGTCAGATCGATGCTCATGTGAGAGGAATGACCGCTCATCACCACATCGGCGTCGAAACTTGTGCCGATCGTCTGGCCGGTGGAATGCAGCACAAGATTGGCGCGCGGCGAGGTCAGGTTGAAGCCCGTCGCTTCGTCGTAGAACCCCAGCCTGGCATTGCGCACCGCGAAGCTTTCCAGCGAGGAAGGCTCATTGCCATGGGCATTGATGACATCGCGGATGCGGCCGATGACATCGTCATCGCCGGCATCCTTCTGGTTGCCCAGCCTGATGCGGCCATTCTTCATATGCACCAGGGTGAACTGCACGCCCACCAGGGTGATGCGCTTGATCACGAACTGGCCCTTGAGGAACGGCGCCGCCGCCAGATCGATGGCCGCCTTGGGCGCGCGGACCACGGCCCGTCCGTGGGAATCCTCGATGCGGGCGCCCAGAACGACCAGATTCACCCGACCCTGGTCCCGGCTCCATTCGATGGCCGCCTGGTCATAATCCAGGTTGATGCCCGGCAGCGCCCCGTGGATGGCCCCCGCCAAGGTGCCGTGCAGCGGTCCCAGCGACACCGGTCCCCAGAGCAGCCTAAGTCCCGCCCCGACCACAAAAAACACGATGGCCGCCACCACAACCCCGCCGCAAAGCGCGGCGCGGCTGATGTGGTGGGCCTTTATGAAGTGCGCAAAAGGCGGCGGCACGCGGACTTTTCTTCAGGAGAGACGGGTGGAGTAATACGATTGTTGGGCCTAAAAAGGGCAAATATCACAGAACCTTGGGGGGCTTTTTGGGGGATGGGCCCCGATTGCACAACCCCCGCCAGTTAGGGTTAAATCGAAAAGAAAGAAGGGGTTGAGAGGGATCATGGCGCTGGCGGCGCAAGGATTGGCGGCTGGAGACAAGGCCCCATCCTTCAAGATCACCACCGACAGCGGCGAAACGGTCACCTCGGCCAGCCTGAAGGGATCATCCTATGTCGTCTATTTCTATCCCAAGGACGACACCTCCGGATGCACCAAAGAGGCGATCGACTTTTCGCAGAACTTGAAGAAATTTGAAAAGCTTGGGATCGCTGTGCTGGGCATATCTAAGGATAGCTTGGAGTCGCATGCCAAGTTCCGTAAGAAACACAAACTCAAAATCGCGCTGGGTTCCGATCCCGGAACCGCAATGGCGAATGATTGGGGCGTGTGGGGCGAAAAGACGCTGTATGGCCGCAAATATATGGGTATGGAACGCGCGACATTTCTGGTCGATGCGAAAGGTGTCATTAAACAGGCGTGGCGCAAGGTGAAAGTCCCCGGCCATGTCGAGGCCGTGTTGCAAGCGGCCGCTGCCCTATGAAAAAACCCCTGAAAAGTTTTTGGCGGCGCCCGCCGTCTCCGCGGCCCAATTCACGCTCTTTCTTCTGGCATCGCCGCCTGATCGGCAGACCGGGCGCCGCCGAGCCGCATCCGGCCTTGCCCGGTGCGTTGGAACCTCCAGCGCCTGCGGCGAAAACCAAGCTGCTCGAGCGCGCCTGGAAATGGATCCACACCACGTTCCCCGAGCGCCAGATTTACATCCGCAGCGACGGAAGGGTGCAGTTTTTCACCTTCGGTCCCTCGCTGCAGGCGACGCTGGCCGGTCTGGTCCTGATTTTCCTGGGCTGGGTGGCCTTCGCCACCGTCAATGTCATCTTCAAGGACCGCATCATCGCCGCCAAGGACCATCGCTACCAGCAGATGCAGGCCGCTTATGAGAATAAAGTCGCCGATCTGCAGATCTCGTATGACGAATTGAATGCGGCGCTGGTTTCGGCCGAAGACCATTTCAAGTCGACCGCCGATGCGCTGCAGACCAAGCAGAATGCGATCGCGGGTTTCCTCAATCGCGCCAGCCAGGTGCAAACCATGGCGGGTATCCACAACGCGCCGCCCGTCATGCCGGTATCGCCCGCGTCGCGCCCGGGGCCTGAGAAAGGGCCAGAGAAGCTGAAT
>DATBCP010000240.1:0-2697 GCA_036270435.1 Rhizomicrobium sp.
TCGGAAACGCCCAACTGGTCGGCCAGAATGGCGGTGTGATCGGGAGTGAGATCACCTTCCTCGATGGCGCCGATATTGTTCTTGGCCTTGCGCAGGTTGAAGAACAGTCTCTTCTGGGCCGCGGTGGTGCCCATTTTCACCAGGCTCCAGGAGCGCAGCACATATTCCTGGATCGAGGCACGGATCCACCACATGGCGTACGTCGCCAGCCGGAAGCCCTTGTCGGGATCGAAACGCTTGACCGCCTGCATCAGCCCGACATTGCCTTCGGAGACAATTTCCGACACCGGCAGGCCGTAGCCGCGATAGCCCATGGCGATCTTGGCGACCAAGCGCAGATGCGATGTCACAAGCCGGCGCGCGGCTTCCGGATCGGCATGTTCCTTCCAACGCTTGGCGAACATGTATTCGTCTTCCGGCGTCAACAGCGGAAACTTGCGGATCTCGCTCAGATAGCGCGAGAGACCGGATTCACCCGACAGAACGGGCAGGCCACGACTGCTCATCAATTCCCCCTTCGTGCCGAAGGTCTAGGCCGGTAAAAGACGACAACGCCTGAACGCCACAGCGGTTTAGGAAATAAGGCTCGTTATACTTTATTCAATCCCCTCAGTGCCTCCACAAGTTCCGCGAAATCCGCAGGCCAGGGGGCCTCGAAACGCAAGGTCTTGTGCAGGCTAGGGTGCTGGAATCCCAGGACAAATGCATGCAACGCCTGACGCGGAAAGTCCCCGGCGGTTGTAAACGCGCGGGTCTCCGAAAGGGATTTCGCCCGCGGCGCCATCCGGTTACGGCCATATTGCGGATCGCCGATCAGGGGGTGGCCCAGATGGGTCAGATGGACGCGGATCTGGTGGGTGCGCCCGGTTTCCAGCCTGCATTCGATCAGGGCGGCAAAGGCGCGGCCGGTTTCCAATTGGGCCGGGGTACCGAACTTTTCGATCACCTTGTAGCGCGTGGCCGCCCGCTTGCCGCCGGCGCGCAGCACGCTCATGCGTTTCCTGTCAAAGGGGCTCCTGCCGATCTGGCTTTCGATCAGGCCGCCGGCATCGCGCGGAGCGCCCCACACGACGGCGTTGTAGGCGCGCTCGATGGTGTGATTGGCGAATTGCTTGGCCAGGCTTGCCATGGCGCGTTCGGTCTTGGCCGCCACCAGCAGGCCCGACGTGTCCTTGTCCAGCCTGTGCACAATGCCCGGCCGCTCCTCGCCGCCAATGCGAAGCACGCCGGGCCCGCAATGGGCGATCAGGGCGTTGACCAGTGTGCCGTCGGGATTGCCGGCCGCCGGATGAACCACCAAGCCCGGCGGCTTGTTGATGACGATCAGGTCCTTGTCCTCATAGACCAGGTCGAGCGGAATATCCTGGCCTTGCGGTGTGGCCGGCACAGTGGGCGGTACGGTGACGGTATAGGTTTCGCCCGGTTTGACCCGGTGGTTGGCGTCTTTTATCGTCCGCGCGCCCAGGAAAACCGCCTCCGCATCGAGCAATTGCTTCAGGCGCGAGCGGGAGAAATCGGGCAGGGCCGCGGCGAGAAAGCGGTCCAACCGCCAGCCGGCGTGATCGTCACCGGCAAGCGCCGTGCGCCGCTCGCCGGAGATGACGTCATGGGAGTGTTCTGTGTCCGACATGCCTGTTCATGACCAAGCCCCGCCACCGGCGACGAGCCGCCGGACGGCCTGGGCGATCGTCATTATCATGAGCACGCTTTTTGTGCTGGCTCTTTTGGCCACCATCTGGGGCTTCATCCGCCAGGCGCATATTTTCATGGCCGCCCGGGAACGATCACATGCCGGGGCGGTGAACGCGCCGGCCGAAACGCAAACCGGTGCCGCCGCCGCCGTCACATTGGCGCCAGGCGCGCGAATCCTGTCCGCCACTACCGACTCCGGCAAGCTGGTGCTGCATGTGGCGACGCCACAGGGGAGCGAGGTGGAGATCATCGATCTGGCGAGCGGCAAATTGACCGGCCGGGTCCGAACCTCACCCGCCCCATGACGCGCGTGGCGCTGCCGGAAGAATTGCGACTGCGGATTCTGCAAGAGGCCCGCGCCGCCTTTCCACGGGAATGCTGCGGGCTTGTCGAAGGGGGCGTCGAAGGCGGCGATGAATTCCGCGTAACCGCTCTGCATGCCGCCCGCAACCTGGCGCCCGAGTCCGACCGTTTCGAGATCGCACCTGAGGACCATATCCGGGCACTGAAGGCGGCGCGGGCCAATGGTCGCCGTCTGATCGGTTGTTATCATTCCCACCCCAACGCAGGCGCGGAACCCTCGGCGACCGATAAGGCCGGCGCGGGGGAAGAAAATTTCCTGTGGCTGATCGCGGCAGGCGGGCGTTTGGAAGCCTTCGTCTACCGGCGTGGCGAATTTTCCGGCGCCGGCCGGCTGATCCCTGGATAGGCGTGGTGAAATAGGATGTCGCGAGAGTTGATCTCGTCGACGACACGGCCGGTTTGGTCGACGATTTCAATGGCGCGGTGCAACAGATCGGGCCGCTCGCTCATCAGACTTTCGCCGATGGTAATCGCCTCGTCCCGCGCGGTTTCTACGTCCGGCAGGTCCTGGCCGCGGCTGTCCCGGGTCAGGACGGCGCCTTCACGGATATGGAAAAAATAGCGGGGCATGGCGTTGGTTTTGCTGTCTTTATCGATGCCCTAACACCCAGACCGGCCAGACGTTCCGGGAACACCCTGTGG
>DATBCP010000241.1:0-6954 GCA_036270435.1 Rhizomicrobium sp.
CGGCACCCCCGACACCGCGCGGTCCAAATCCAGCATCGGCGCACTGTTGAGGAATTGGGTGATGACGGAGAGATAATGTGCCTGGTCCGAATAGGGCTCGCCTTCGTTCGACATGGGATGCACGTCATAGAGGAAATGGAATTTGTCGCCCGCGCCGGCATAGGCGCTCCCCATCAGCTGGGCATATTGCTGCTGGGTCAAGGCGGAAGCCGATGGCAGACCCAGCCGGTCGGTGCCCCGGGCAAAAACCGCAAAGTCGGTCTCCTGCTCCAGGCAGCGCTGCACTCGCGCCGCACTTTCCGGTGTCAGGATATTGGCGATATGGACGCGGCCATCGCGACGATAAGCCTGGGCGATGGCATCCTGGTCCAGCGCCGGGTTGAGCAGCGGCAACATACCGGTCAGTGCGGCATGCGGGCGAGCTGGCCGGATTGAATATCCCCTAACTCACGGGCCATTCGCGTGCTGGCACGTTCTTTCACGCTTTCGCTCTTGAGCTGGCCGCAGGCCGCCATGATGTCGCGGCCGCGCGGTGTCCTCACCGGCGAGGCGTAGCCGGCGCGATTGACGATTTCGGCGAATTTCTCGATTTGGGCCCAGTCCGAGCATTCGTACGGCGCGCCGGGCCAGGGATTGAACGGGATCAAGTTGATCTTGGCCGGAATGCCTTTGATCAGCTTCACCAGCTCGCGCGCCTCGGCCAAACTGTCATTGACGCCTTTCAGCATCACATATTCGAAGGTGATACGGCGGGCGTTGGAAGCACCGGGATAGGTGCGGCAGGCTTCCAGCAGCTCTTTCAGCGGATATTTCTTGTTGATGGGCACGATCACGTCCCGGATCTCGTCGCGCACCGCATGCAGCGAAATCGCCAGGCCCGAGCCGATCTCGTTGCCGGCGCGCGGGATCATCGGCACCACCCCGGCTGTGGAAAGGGTGACGCGGCGCTTGCTGAGCGCCAGCCCGTCGCCATCGGTCACCGCCGCCAGCGCCGCCTTGACATTGTCGAAATTGTACAGCGGCTCGCCCATCCCCATCATCACGATATTCGTGACCTTGCGATCGGGCGCGGGCTTATTGTTGGTCGGGCGGCCGGACGGCTCCGCTTCGCTTCGCCTGGCCGACCCTCCGGGCCAGTCGCCCAAAGCGTCACGCGCCACAAACAGCTGGCCGAGAATTTCATCCGGATTGAGATTGCGCACCAGCCTCTGGGTGCCGGTGTGGCAGAAGCGGCAATTCAGCGTGCAACCCACTTGCGAGGACACACACAAGGTGCCGCGATCGCTTTCGGGAATATAGACGGTCTCGAATTCGATGCCCGCACCCGTCCGCAACAGCCATTTGCGGGTGCCGTCCTGGGAGACTTGCGCGGTGACGATTTCCGGCCGGTCCAAGGTGAAGGATGCTTCCAGAAGGCTGCGGAAATCCTTGGCCAGGTTGGTCATACTGGCAAAGTCCCTGGCGCCATGGACATAGATCCAGTTCCACAACTGGTTCACGCGCATGGCAACGGACTTGGCCGGCACGCCGGCCGCGGCCAAGGCGGCCTTCAGCGCCTCGCGGTCAAGACCGATCAGGGATGTCGGGGCGACACTCATTGCATTTCGCAGGCGGCATGCACCTTGGCCATGGCATCATTGAAGCCGGCCAGGCTGTAGGTGTCGCTGGTCTTGGTCCCCCGGCTGCTGGTGCCGCTGGCGACCGCGGATACCCCATCCTGCATGGCGGCGATCAGGCGGTTGTTGTCGCTCAATTGCTGCAGCCAGGCGCTGGCTTCCTTGTCCTTGTTGCGGATGAAGAAGGTGAATTTTTCGCTCCCCACGCCCAGCGCGGCGACGGCATTTTCCTTGCCTTGATAGCCATAAATGATCTGAGGTTCCGCCTTCACCTTGCGCGACGGCCAGTCCGAGACCATCAGGTAAATGGCGCCGCGCTTGGTGCCTGCCGGACGCGTGGCGCGCGGTTTGGACATGGCAAAGCAGGTCAGGCTGGAGCCCGAGCCCGTGGTATAGGCGGACCAGTTGCCGAACACGCCCAGCAGATTGGCGGGTTCCGCAGCCGCAGGCAGCGCCAAACCAAGGCACAGCGCCGTCGTGGCGGCAAAACCCCGATTCCTGTTCATGAACGCTCCAGCTCAACCAATTCCGAGTCAAAAGTTGCAGCGGAATCGGGCGTTTGTGTGATTGGCGCGGGACGATACCGGACGCGGGCCAACAACTGCAAGTTTCCCGGTCTGTACGGTTTATGGCCTACTCCCGAAGACCATAGCCTTTGGCATAAAGGCGCCAAACCGTCAGGCCCAGCACGACCAAAAGCAAAAGCGTCAGGCCGATGCCCAGCCCCGGAGGGGTCTCGTCAAAGCCGATCATCGAGCCGCGGATGCCGTTGATGAAATAGAAGAAAGGGTTGCCCCAGGCCAGCCAGCGCAACCAGGGCGGCAGCATTCCCACGGTATTGAACACGCCACCTACCATGGATAAAGGCGTCAGGAAGAACACCACCGGCATGTTGAGCTGCTCGAAGCTCTTGGACCACAGGCCCACGATGATGCCGAGCAATCCGAAGACGCCCGACACGCTCACCATCCAGAACAGGAACAGCGGCCAGGATTCGATATGCGTGGCGCCGAAGGCGAGTCCTATGACCAGAATGCCCACGCCAGTGATGGAGGCGCGCAGCACCACCACCGAAAGACTGCCTGCGATCATCTCGGCATAGGACATGGGCGCCACCAATATCTCTTCGATGAAGCGGACGAAGCGCGAGAAATAGATCGCCGATGAGGATTGCAGGAAGGCGGCATTGACCACGTTCAGCATGATGATGCCGGGCAGCACGAACTCCAGGTAGCGGTGACCGCCGATCTGGGTGATGCGGCTGCCCACCACAAAGCCGAAGATGAAGATGAACAGCAGCGCCGAGATCCAGGGCGCGACAAAGGCCTGGATCGGAACCCTTATCATGCGCGAAACCTCGCGCCGGACCATGGTGCCAAGCCCGATCCAGTTGATCCCCAGGGGTCTGCCGTTCCCCGCCGTCGCCAAGGCTTCCGCCGTCATGGGTGTTTCTATCGTCATTGGCCCGCCACATGGTCGGCTTCGGCGCCCGTTGCCACCAGGTAGGCCTGTTCCAACCCGCCCGGCCTGCCGGCGATTTCATCCTTGGTGCCTTCGCGGGCGATCTTGCCCTTGGCGACAATGGCGACCTGGCGGCAAAGCCGTTCCACCTCTTCCAGGTAATGGGAGGTCAAAAGGATGGTCTTGCCGTCCTTGTTGATTTCAGCGAGATAACGCCACAACACCCGGCGCAGTTCGACATCCACGCCGGCCGTCGGCTCATCCAGGATGATCAGGCGGGGATCGTGCACCAGGGCGCGCGCCAGCACCACCCGGCGCTTCAAACCGCCGGACAATTCGCGGAACTGTTTTTTCTGGTGCGCGATCAGGTCGAACCGCTCCATCAGCATGTCGATGCGCTCCTTGCGCAGCCGCGCCGGCATGCCGAAATAGCCGCCCATCCAATCCACGATCTGGCGCGGATTGGCGAAAGGATCGACATTGAATTCCTGGGGGCAAAGGCCAACCAACCGGCGCGCCTCGCGATAGTCCTTCACCGCGTCCAACCCGAAAATTTCAATGGTCCCTTCGGTGGGTTCGGCAATGCCGGTGATACAATGGATCGTGGTGGATTTGCCCGCCCCGTTGGGCCCCAGAAAGCCGAAGAATTCCCCTTCTGGAATGGTCAGTGACAGATCGTCCACCGCGACCGTGCCGCGGCGATAGACCTTGCGCAGGTTGGAAACTTTCAGGGCTGGAACGGGCATGCAACCCTTATATGGAACGGATTTGCGTTTTTCCAAGGTTTATTATGGTCGCGCCGCGAGCCCTCCACTTCGTTTCGGGTTTGCGGTCGCTCCTAATAGCCACGCGGCCTTGCCAGCGGCGCACCCCATGTATGCGGTGGCGGCAACACCGCCCCGCCCGCGGGCGTCACCGGCCGGTCCCCATAGCCGCCCTGGGTCATCAAACGGTCATAGAGCACGATGGCGCCCGCCATGCCGACATTGATGGAAAAGCGGGTGGGAATTTTCACCACGAATTCGCACAGCGACAGCATATGGGGCGAAAGCGAAAAGCGTTCGGCGCCGAAGACATAGGCGGCGCACATGGGATGGCGGAAGCGCGGCAGCTCGACCGCGTCATCGGTGATCTCTACGCCCACCAGGCGGCAGCCCACGGGCAGCCGGAAATCATCCGGCCTGTCGAAAGAATAGAAAGGCAGAGCGCCTTGCGCGCGCGAGGTATCGCTATTGGCGTCGGACAGCTTCAGCCCGGGCGCGATGGAAAAGAAAAAACTGGCATCGAAGGCGTGCGCGATCCGAACCAGGTTTCCCAGGTTCATCGGCTTGGACACGCCTTCGATACCGACGCCAAAGTAACCGCGCATGCGGGTCTAATTAGCCGATTCAGGGCCGGCCTGCTAATGCCGCTCCTTCGCCTCGGCGGCTGCGGCGGCGTCGGCCTGGTCCATCGCGGCGGTCTGATATTGGATATCCTTGATGATGCAGGGGGCCGGCGTCACCACATCGCGCACGATGACGGAATCGCCCTTGGCGAGGCAGGACAGGCCGCCCACTCCGTGAGTCTTGAAGCCGACGCCCAGGTGATATTGCAGATTGTAGCAGACACCCATGAAGTCCAGGCGGTAGCGCTGACGCGCCTGGTCGATGACGACCAGGGACCGGTTGCCCGGCACAGGCTTGAAGTCATAGATGTTGCGCTGGCGCAGACAGGCTGGCTCGTTGGGAATGGGCTTGGGAGGATAGGGTTGGTAGGGCTGCGCGATGGCCGGTACGGAAGCGCACAGCAGCGCGGCAATCAAAAGAGTGCGAGTCATGCTAGTCTCCATTCGCCCTCACGCGTTCATTCTACTACGCCACCTGGTTCCCTTCGACTCCCAATTCAGGCCAGCATGTCTGACAAAAAAGCAAAGTCCGGCCTGCGCGCGCGCCTGCATACGGCCCCTCTGCTCAAGCAGCTGGGACCCGGCCTGATCACCGGCGCCGCCGATGACGATCCCAGCGGCATCGCCACCTACAGCCAGGGCGGGGCCCAATTCGGCTTCAACCTACTCTGGACCATGCCGCTGACTTTTCCGCTGATGGCGGCGATCCAGATGCTCAGCGCCCTGGTGGGGCGGGTCACCGGTCGTGGTCTGGCCTGGAACATGGCCCAGGTGATGCCGCGGCCGCTGGTGATGGGACTGTTGACGCTGTTGTTCATCGCCAACACCATCAATGTGGGTGCGGACCTGGCGGCGATGGGAGAAGCGGCAAAGCTGGTGCTGGGGTTCAACCAGCACGCCTTCACCCTGTTCTTCGCGTTTCTATCGCTCGGCCTCCAGCTTTTCATTCCCTACAGGCGGTATGCGCGTTTTCTCACCGTCCTCACCTTCAGCCTGTTCGCCTATGTCGCCATCCTGTTTCTGCTGCCGCTGGATTGGAAGGAGATCGGCGCCGGCATGATCGGGCTGCATCCCAACCTGACCGAAAGCGCCGCCACCACAATCGTGGCGATCTTTGGTACCACCATCAGCCCCTACCTCTTCTTTTGGCAAAGCTCGCAGGAGGTCGAAGAAGTGGACCAAAGGCCGGACGAGCAGCCGCTGATCAAGGATCCCGCGGAGGCGACGGAGGCGATCAATCGCATCCGCATCGACACCATCGCCGGCATGCTGATGTCCAATCTGATCGCGCTGGCGATCATGATCGCGACCGCGGCGACCCTGCACAGCCATGGCATCACCAACATCAACACCGCCGCCGATGCCGCGAATGCGCTGAAGCCCATTGCGGGCCGCTTCGCCTTCCTGCTGTTCGCGATCGGAATCGTCGGCACGGGCCTGTTGGCGATCCCCGTCTTGGCCGGCTCGACCGGCTATGCCGTGGCGGAAGCCGCTGGCTGGAGGGCGGGCCTGGACAATATGCCCTGGCAGGCGCGCGGCTTTTATTCGGTGATCGGCGCCGCCGTGCTGCTGGGACTGGGCATCGACTGGTCGCCGATCGATCCGATCAGGGCGCTGTATTGGAGCGCGGTGCTGAACGGAATCATCGCGGTGCCTATGATGGCGGCTTTGATGGTTGTCGCCACCAACCGCCGCAAGATGGGGCAATTTCGCGCCGGCTGGGTGTTGGGCGGGTTGGGCTGGCTATCCACCGGTATCATGGCGGCGGCGAGCATCACCATGCTATATGTGAGCTTCCATGGCCGGGCTTGACCCGGCCATCCAGAGTCGCAAATTGAAAAAATGATTTTTGTCTTGGGCGGCTTGGAAAGTGCTCATGACGAGCGAAGAGGAATTTGAAATGGTCATTCTAGGCTGGATTGTGTTCGGCGCACTTGTCGGCTGGCTGGCCAGCCGCATCATGGGCAAGGATGGCAGCGGCTGCATGGTCAATATCGCGCTCGGCCTGATGGGCGCGGTCGCGGGCGGTTTCATCTTCCGTGCCTTGAGTGGCGGATTTGAATATGAACATCACGGCTTCATCGTTTCGACCCTGGTGGCGGTGATCGGCGCCATCATCGTCTTGGCGGTGTGGAACGCCATCACCGGCCACAGACCGTTGCGATAAAGCCCCCTATTGTCATTCCCGCGAGTTCATAGCGACAGCGTATGAACGGGGATCCAACTTGGATCGGGCTCATCGCATGATAAAGAAGTTGGATGCCCGCTTGCGCGGGCATGACAGGTAAAAGACCAACGGGATTGGTCTGCTAATTATAACTGTACTTGGCGTCCGCATAGCTCTGGGCCGCCGGCGCCACACTGGTGACCCTGCACTGCTCATGCCGGCCATCGACGGTGGAGACCGCCACTTCGTCCCCCTTGTCGATGCATTTTGTCAGCGAATGCAGCGCCACAAAAGAGTCACGATAGATATGAATACAGGTGGTG